>NZ_JAHLRC010000006.1:0-95470 GCF_018919545.1 Citrobacter sp. S46_ASV_140 | reverse complement strand
GGATCTGGTTAACGAATCGTTCATCATCAAAGGTTTTTTCGCCACGACCCGCGGCCCGGAGGTCGTCGAGCATATCCTGCGGTGCGATCCCGGTTTTGGTCCCGAGATACACCACGGCGTCCGGCTCGGCTTCGAGAATGTAATAGCTCTCATCCTGGGTATAGTGCATACCAAACTGCTGTTGAATGTACTCCGTGAGAGGATGAACCTGAAAACTCAAATTCTGGCCACCAATAGTGTCGAGGAAGTCAAAACGGATCGGGAATTCCGCGCCAAAGCGCGCGTGAACTTTTTCACCCAGCAGGGGGCGGGGACAGGTCAGCACCAGATCCTGAGAGGGGATCTCGATCCGCACGTTGCCAAAACGCAGTAACAGGCTGTTTTCCTCGGGCACGCAATCAAAACACCACGCGTAATTGGGGGCTGAGGGATCGAGATCGAAGCGTTGTTTCATCCATTGCCCGCCCCAGACGCCTGGGTCAAAGAAAGGGGCAACGCGAAACGGTTGTTCGGTGGTTTGTTGCAGACCGGCGCGTAACGCGTCGCCGCTGACCATCGCGGGACTATTTTCTACCGTGGTATCGAGCAAATAATCGGCGCGTTTGAGTAACGGCGTTTTATGTTTGTCGAATACCCGCCATTCAATGAAAAAAGCACGTTTGTAACGACGAAGAATATCTTCATCCTGGTTTTCTGCACCCCAGTTACCCAGCCCGTTATGACGCATACGCTGTTGAATTTCCCAGCGCGGAAGATCGGCATAAACCAGTACGTCACCAGGGTGTGCCAGCGCAGCGCCCGAGCCGTACACCACAACCAGCCCTGTGGTAACGGCATCAATCTGTTGGCGGAGTTGGCTGAGTTTGTCGCTATCAAAAAATTCATCCAGGTGATGACAGGAGAGAACGCCGAATACGCGATCGTCGGTAAGGTTACGCGCCAGTAAATCATGCAGGGCCTGCTCATCGCGGCGGGCGGATTCAATATTTAGCACCAGTGCGGTATCTAATGTCGTAACAAGCTGTTGCTCCAGCTCGTCAAGCCGCACGCCCGGATAGCAATCCACGATCAATACGGTTTTGGCGGCGGTAGAAACCCTGGTGTTAAGCACTGAATGAATTGACGACCAACCCTGCCAGGCGTGGTTGTCATAGCCCTGAACGTTAACCTCAGGGAATTTATTATAGGTTGTACGCATATTCTGTCTCCGTGTTGGCTTATTTAAGATTAATCGATTAACCTTATTTTCATAGTGTGGTTAACGCGATTAACCCGCCATAATCAGAATCCAGTGCGGTGAAAAGCACGTTAGCGTGATGTGAATCACACGTAAAAAGGCAAAATTTCGGTTATTCGATTAACCTTCGAAATAAACAGGAGAGGTCATGACTACAGTCACGCTGGCGCAGGTTGCTGAACGCGCGGGAGTCTCCACGGCAACCGTTTCAATGGTGTTGCGTAACCGGGGGCGCATTTCTCAGGCCACACGTGACAGGGTGCTCAAAGCGCTGGACGATGCCGGCTACGTTTATAATCAAACCGCCGCTAACCTGCGTAACCGGAGCAGTAATCAGGTCGGATTGTTGTTACACGATATCACTAACCCTTTTTACGGTGAGATGACTGCAGGGCTAAGCCATGAGATGGAGCGGCATGACCTGCTTCTGTTTCTGGCAAACAGTGAAGAGTCAGGAGAAAGGCAGCAAAAATTTGTCGACTCGTTGATGCGCAATAATGCCTGCGGCATGGTGCTCTGCGCGGCGCGCGAAACACCGACCTCCTTCTTCGAGGCGCTGAAAAGGCGCAATATTCCCGCCATCATGGTGGTTCGCCCTCTTAGCGATCCTGATTTTGATTTTGTGGGAACCGATAACTTTCTCGGTACGCAAATGGCCACCACCCATTTAGTCAAAATGGGGCATAAGAATATTGCGTTTATCGGTGGTAGCCCAAGTTCCGGGAGCCGGGCACAGCGTATCGGTGGATTCACCAGCACGTTGCTGGAGCAGGGAATATCGCCGAATCCGCAATGGATAGTGGCGACGCAGGCCAGCCAGATTGACGGCGCAAAAGTGGCAGAGTCGCTTCTTATGCGGTTCCCGGAAATTACCGCCGCCGTTTGTTATCAGGATATTGTGGCGCTTGGGGTTATGCAGGCATTACGTAAAATGGGGCGTGAACCAGGGCGCGATTTTGCGCTGGTGGGGTTCGATGACATCACCGAAGCGGCGCTGGTACAACCTGCGCTCACCACCGTGTCGGTGGCCGCAAAAGAGATAGGTCGCAAGGCTGGGGAGCTACTTTATAGTCGCATTCAGGGAAATGACGAACCTCCGAAACGCATTATTCTGCCGCCTGCGCTGGTGGTCAGAGAATCATGTGGTTTTCGCTGATCGTCATGCCTTTTACTGATATCTCTCCCTGTTTATCATTAAATTCTAATTATCGACGTTTTCGGCTGGCGGCGCAGCGATGTGCTGGTTAATCTGAAAACGATTTACGTAAAATTAACAAAAGAGAATAGCTATGCATGATGCACAAATCCGCGTTGCCATCGCGGGAGCCGGAGGGCGCATGGGGCGTCAGTTGATTCAGGCCACTCTTGGCATGGATGGCGTACAGCTCGGCGCGGCGCTGGAGCGCGAAGGTTCTTCTTTGCTGGGAAGCGATGCCGGAGAATTAGCGGGAGCCGGTAAAACGGGCGTTACCGTGCAAAGTAGTCTTGAGGCGGTGAAAGATGATTTTGATGTTTTCATCGATTTTACTCGCCCGGAAGGCACGCTGGCGCATCTGGCGTTTTGCCGCCAGCACGGTAAAGGGATGGTGATTGGCACCACTGGCTTTGATGACGCGGGCAAACAGGCTATTCGTGATGCTGCGCAGGACATTGCTATCGTTTTCGCCGCGAACTTTAGCGTTGGCGTTAACGTTATGCTTAAGCTGCTGGAGAAGGCGGCGAAAGTGATGGGTGATTACACCGATATTGAGATTATTGAAGCCCATCACCGTCATAAAGTGGATGCGCCGTCAGGCACTGCGCTGGCGATGGGGGAGGCGATTGCCGGGGCGCTGGATAAAGATTTAAAAGAGTGTGCCGTCTATTCGCGTGAAGGTTACACCGGTGAGCGCGTACCCGGTACGATCGGTTTTGCCACGGTGCGGGCGGGAGATATCGTTGGTGAGCATACCGCGATGTTTGCCGATATTGGCGAGCGCATTGAGATCACGCATAAAGCCTCCAGCCGCATGACCTTTGCCAATGGCGCAGTACGATCGGCAATTTGGCTGAAATCAAAGTCAAACGGTCTTTTTGATATGAAAGATGTGCTTGATTTACGCAGTTTATAACTTTTATTACCCTTCGTGATGTGGTTATTGTAATCATAACTATTTGATTACATAGGGCAATATTTTATTGCCCTTTTATTTTTCGCTTTTTAATTTGATTTTTTATTTAATGGCCTGTTTATTGGTGTTTTACTGGATTATTTTGTTATCTCAATGTAAATTTTGACCAAATGGTCCACTTTTATCTATCGCGCTTCCTGTTTTTACACTCTTTATCTTCCGCAAGCGTTTTCCACCCCAAGTTAGCTGATCTTTTTGCCTGTTAAATCGTGTGTTTTATCCCAGTGGCGTAAAATAATAATAAAAAATGCCCTTTTGGGTAGACTTTTACGTGGGCTATCTCTAGAATGCCGCCGTTTGCCAGAAATCCATAGGTAAGCAAATTTGCATTGATTCATGAGGTGTTAATGAATTAATATGCAAATAAAGTGAGTGAATATTCTCTGGAGGGTGTTTTGATTAAGTCAGCGCTATTGGTTCTGGAAGACGGAACCCAGTTTCACGGTCGGGCCATAGGGGCAACAGGTTCGGCGGTTGGGGAAGTCGTTTTCAATACTTCAATGACCGGTTATCAAGAAATCCTCACTGATCCTTCCTATTCCCGCCAAATCGTCACTCTTACTTATCCTCATATCGGTAATGTCGGCACTAATGAAGCCGATGCAGAATCTTCTCAAGTACATGCGCAAGGCCTGGTCATCCGCGACCTGCCGCTGATAGCCAGCAACTTCCGCGATACCGAAGACCTCTCTTCTTACCTCAAACGCCATAATATTGTGGCAATTGCCGATATCGATACCCGTAAGCTGACGCGTTTGCTGCGTGAAAAGGGCGCACAGAACGGCTGCATTATCGCGGGTGATAACCCGGATGCGGCGCTGGCGCTGGAAAAAGCGAAAGCCTTCCCGGGGCTGAACGGCATGGATCTGGCGAAAGAAGTGACCACCGCGGAGCCTTATAGCTGGACGCAAGGTAGCTGGACGCTGGCCGGTGACCTGCCGGAAGCTAAATCCGCCGATGAACTGCCGTTCCACGTAGTGGCCTACGATTTCGGCGCTAAACGTAACATTCTGCGTATGTTAGCGGATCGCGGCTGCCGCCTGACGGTTGTGCCTGCGAAAACCTCTGCTGAAGATGTTCTGAAGATGAATCCGGACGGTATCTTCCTGTCCAACGGCCCTGGCGATCCGGCGCCGTGCGACTACGCGATTACCGCGATTCAGAAATTCCTCGAAACCGATATTCCGGTATTTGGCATCTGCCTCGGCCATCAGCTGCTGGCGCTGGCAAGCGGTGCGAAGACCATTAAGATGAAGTTTGGCCACCACGGCGGCAACCATCCGGTAAAAGATATTGATAACAACACCGTGATGATCACCGCTCAGAACCACGGTTTTGCGGTCGATGAGGCCTCCATGCCTGCCAACCTGCGCGTGACCCACAAGTCGCTGTTTGACGGCACCCTGCAGGGGATTCATCGTACCGACAAACCGGCGTTCAGCTTCCAGGGGCACCCTGAAGCAAGCCCGGGTCCACACGACGCTGCGCCGCTGTTCGACCACTTTATCGAGTTAATTGAGCAATACCGTCAGTCCGCGAAATAATCAGGAGTAAAAGAGCCATGCCAAAACGTACAGACATAAAAAGTATCCTGATTCTGGGCGCGGGTCCGATCGTTATCGGTCAGGCGTGTGAGTTTGACTATTCCGGCGCGCAGGCGTGTAAAGCCCTGCGTGAAGAGGGTTACCGCGTTATTCTGGTGAACTCCAACCCGGCGACCATCATGACCGACCCGGAAATGGCCGATGCCACCTACATCGAGCCGATTCACTGGGAAGTGGTACGCAAAATCATTGAGAAAGAGCGCCCGGATGCGGTGCTGCCAACCATGGGCGGTCAGACGGCGCTGAACTGTGCGCTGGAGCTGGAACGTCAGGGCGTACTGGCTGAGTTCGGCGTGACCATGATTGGCGCGACGGCGGATGCTATTGATAAAGCGGAAGACCGTCGTCGCTTCGACATCGCGATGAAAAAAATCGGTCTCGATACCGCACGTTCAGGCATCGCTCACACCATGGAAGAAGCGCTGGCGGTTGCCGCTGACGTCGGCTTCCCGTGCATTATCCGTCCGTCTTTCACCATGGGTGGCACCGGCGGCGGTATCGCCTACAACCGCGAAGAGTTTGAAGAAATTTGCGAACGCGGTCTGGATCTTTCCCCAACCAACGAACTGCTGATTGATGAATCGCTGATTGGCTGGAAAGAGTACGAGATGGAAGTGGTGCGTGATAAAAACGACAACTGCATCATCGTCTGCTCCATCGAAAACTTCGACGCGATGGGCATCCATACCGGTGACTCCATCACCGTTGCGCCAGCCCAGACGCTGACCGACAAAGAATATCAAATCATGCGAAACGCCTCGATGGCGGTACTGCGTGAAATCGGCGTTGAAACCGGTGGTTCTAACGTCCAGTTTGCAGTAAACCCGAAAAACGGCCGTCTGATTGTTATCGAGATGAACCCGCGCGTCTCCCGCTCCTCGGCGCTGGCGTCCAAAGCAACCGGCTTCCCGATTGCTAAAGTCGCAGCCAAGCTTGCGGTAGGTTACACCCTCGACGAACTGATGAACGACATCACCGGCGGGCGGACTCCGGCTTCGTTTGAGCCGTCCATCGACTACGTTGTGACGAAAATTCCACGCTTCAACTTCGAGAAATTTGTTGGCGCTAACGACCGTCTGACCACCCAGATGAAATCTGTCGGTGAAGTGATGGCGATTGGCCGCACCCAGCAAGAGTCTCTGCAAAAAGCGCTGCGCGGTCTGGAAGTGGGCGCGACCGGCTTCGACCCGAAAGTAAGTCTGGATGACCCGGAAGCGCTGACCAAAATCCGCCGCGAGCTGAAAGACGCGGGCGCCGAGCGTATCTGGTACATCGCCGATGCTTTCCGTGCTGGCCTGTCCGTCGATGGCGTGTTCAACCTGACCAACATCGACCGTTGGTTCCTGGTGCAGATTGAAGAACTGGTGCGCCTGGAAGAAAAAGTCACAGACCTTGGCATCAACGGCCTCGACGCTGACTTCTTGCGCGTACTGAAGCGCAAAGGTTTCGCCGATGCGCGTCTGGCGAAACTGGCCGGCGTACGCGAAGCGGAAATCCGCAAGCTGCGTGACCAATATAACCTGCACCCGGTCTACAAGCGCGTGGATACCTGCGCGGCAGAATTTGCCACCGACACCGCTTACATGTACTCCACTTATGAAGACGAGTGCGAAGCGAATCCAACTCAGGATCGCGACAAGATTATGGTGCTGGGCGGTGGTCCAAACCGTATCGGTCAGGGCATTGAATTCGACTACTGCTGCGTACACGCCTCGCTGGCGCTGCGCGAAGACGGTTACGAGACCATCATGGTCAACTGTAACCCAGAAACCGTTTCTACCGACTACGATACCTCCGACCGTCTGTACTTCGAGCCGGTAACGCTGGAAGACGTGCTGGAAATCGTGCGCATCGAGAAGCCGAAAGGCGTTATCGTGCAGTACGGCGGCCAGACTCCGCTGAAGCTGGCGCGCGCGCTGGAAGCGGCAGGCGTGCCGGTTATCGGTACCAGCCCGGATGCTATCGACCGTGCGGAAGACCGTGAACGCTTCCAGCAGGCGGTTGACCGTCTGAAGCTGAAACAACCGGCTAACGCCACCGTGACCGCCATTGAAATGGCGGTTGAGAAGGCGAAAGAGATTGGCTACCCGCTGGTGGTGCGTCCGTCCTACGTTCTCGGCGGCCGCGCGATGGAAATCGTCTACGACGAAGCCGACCTGCGTCGCTACTTCCAGACCGCGGTCAGCGTTTCTAACGATGCGCCGGTACTGCTGGACCGTTTCCTTGATGACGCGGTTGAAGTGGACGTGGACGCCATCTGCGACGGCGAAATGGTGCTGATTGGCGGTATCATGGAGCACATCGAACAGGCGGGCGTGCACTCCGGTGACTCCGCATGTTCTCTGCCTGCGTATACCCTGAGTCAGGAAATTCAGGATGTGATGCGCCAGCAGGTGCAGAAACTGGCCTTCGAACTGCAGGTTCGCGGTCTGATGAACGTCCAGTTTGCGGTGAAGAATAACGAAGTTTACCTGATTGAAGTGAACCCGCGTGCGGCGCGTACCGTTCCGTTCGTCTCCAAGGCAACGGGCGTACCGCTGGCGAAAGTCGCGGCGCGCGTGATGGCCGGGAAAACGCTGGCACAGCAGGGCGTCACCAAAGAAGTTATCCCGCCGTACTACTCGGTAAAAGAAGTGGTGCTGCCGTTCAACAAGTTCCCGGGCGTTGATCCGCTGTTAGGGCCAGAAATGCGCTCTACTGGTGAGGTGATGGGCGTGGGCCGTACCTTCGCGGAAGCGTTCGCCAAGGCACAGCTCGGCAGCAGCTCCACCATGAAAAAACAGGGTCGTGCACTGCTCTCCGTTCGCGAAGGCGATAAAGAGCGCGTGGTTGACCTGGCGGCGAAGCTGCTGAAGTTTGGTTTCGAGTTGGATGCGACGCACGGTACCGCGATTGTGCTGGGCGAAGCGGGTATCAATCCACGTCTGGTGAACAAGGTGCATGAAGGCCGTCCGCACATTCAGGACCGTATCAAGAATGGCGAGTACACTTACATCATCAACACTACCGAAGGCCGTCAGGCGATTGAAGACTCCAAGCTGATTCGCCGCAGCGCACTGCAGTACAAAGTGCATTATGACACCACCCTGAACGGTGGTTTCGCAACGGCGATGGCGCTGAATGCCGATGCTACCGAGAAGGTGACCTCGGTTCAGGAAATGCACGCGCAGATCAAAAAGTCATAAAAAAAAGGCCCGGTGATAATTGCGCTAACCGGGCCTGCAATATAATTTGGAAAGGGTTTCTGTAAAGAAACCCTTTTTTATCTCTCATAAGGTCATTCCTGGCCAACCGTGCTTTCATAACCACATTTTCAATGTAATAAGCACGATATTGCTCACACTAATCAACATTCAAGTCGCATACTATCCATTATATCCACAATTTTAATATGGCTTAGTTTTTATTAATTTAGACAGGCCGTAGCCAGATTTTTAATTTGTGAAATGGTGTGCTTATGTGTGAAAAATATGTTGAAAGACCGCTTTATTTGTTAATTGCTGACTGGATGATGGCTGAAGATCGTTGGATCACAGCAAAGGAAATTTCCCGCCATTTTGATATTGAACACTGCAAAGCAATTAATACACTCTCTTATATTCTGTCGGAAGTGGGAGAAATTGTTTGTGAAGTTAAGATGATCCCTAATCAAATTGCAGGCCGCGGTTGCCAGTGCCAGCGTTTGGTGAAAGTCATCAGTATTGATTCTCATCTCTACAGACGATTGAATCACAATTTGCAGGAAAAAAAGGTGAGTGTGGCGAAAACGCCGCGACTGCCAGCGGTTCCCCCAACAGAGCTTAACCGTGAGCAGAAATGGCAGATGATGCTCTCCAAGAGCATGCGTCGATAATGGTGATTTGCCGGATCGGCGTGAGCGCTTCTCCGGCATAAATTACCGTGCTGATTTTGGCTTTACGTCCGTCGTGCCTTTCAGGCGCGGCCGGTTTTTTTCGACCTGCGTTAATGGCAAAGTTTCGTGTAGTCCTGTTTGGCAGCGGATTGCAAGGTCCTGATATTCTTTGGTGTTCAGCCGTTTCCAGTCCAGCTCCTGGTCCGTGACTTCACGCAGTACGCGAACCGGTGAACCAACCAGCATCTGCCTTGCCTCTCCCTGAAATCCGGCTTTGACAAAGCTCATGGCAGCGACAATGCTCTCTTCGCCAATCACCGCGCCGTCCATAATCACGCTGTTCATGCCAATCAGCGCATCTCTGCCCACCACGCAGCCGTGCAGAATTGCGCCATGGCCGATGTGTCCATTCTCATGCACGATAGTGTCGGTGTCGCAGTAGCCGTGCATGATGCAGCCATCCTGCAGGTTAGAACCGGCTTCCAGAATCAGGCGACCATAGTCACCGCGCAATGAGGCGTGTGGACCAATATAAACCCCGGCCCCCACAATGACATCGCCAATCAGCACAGCGCTGGGATGGACATAGGCATCCGGATGTACCACCGGAATCAGGCCCTCAAAGGCGTAATAGCTCATTGTCTTATCTCGGTTTTATTGCCGGATTGCGGCGTAAATACCTTATCCGGCATAGGCACATTAACGACCTTTCCATACCGGATCGCGTTTTTCCGCAAATGCCTGTGGTCCTTCGAGCGCATCTTCCGAGTGCAGCACCGATGGATAGTGCTTCAGCACACCGCTGCGGATGTACCGGTAGCCTTCTTCCACCGGCATTTCGCTGGTCGTACGGTAAATCTCTTTCAGCGCGGCGATAGCCAGCGGGGCGCTATTTACCAGCTGCTGCGCCAGTTCGCGCGCGCTATCCATCAGTTCGTTCTGGCTGACAACGCGGTTGACGATGCCCCAGCGCAGTGCTTCTTCGGCGCTCATTCGTCTGCCGGTCATCACCATTTCGTTAACGATTGCCGGTGGCAGCAGTTTAGGTAAACGCAGTACGCCGCCGCTGTCAGGCACGATCCCGAGTTTTGCTTCCGGCAGCGCGAAGCTGGCATTTTCCGCACAGACGATAAAATCCGCCGCCAGCGCCAGCTCAAAACCGCCGCCAAACGCGTAGCCGTTTACCGCGGCGATGACCGGCTTATCGAGGTCGAAAATTTCGGTTAAACCGGCGAAGCCGCCTGGGCCAAAATCGGCATCCGGCGCTTCACCTTCGGCCGCCGCTTTTAAGTCCCAGCCCGCAGAAAAGAATTTCTCTCCGCCGCCGGTGATAATTGCTACGCGTAATTCCGGGTCATCACGAAAATTAAGAAAAGCTTCCCCCATTGCAAAGCTGGTTTTAGCGTCAATGGCATTGGCTTTAGGCCGGTCAAGGGTAATTTCCAGGATCGGGCCGTTACGGGTCAGATGTAATGATTCACTCATAGTTCATCTCCAGATAATTAGGTTTCCCGGCCGGAGGAATTCCGACCGGAAGGGTTATTTCAGATTTTTTTTGATTATTTTTCCTGAACAATTGCGCGGCAGGTCGGTTCTTATCTCCATAAAAGAAGGAACCTTGAATTTCGCCATATTGTTTTCGCAGAAGCTGAAGAACTCAGCTTCGCTTAATGTTTCACCCTCATTAAGGACGACAAAAGCTTTAATGGCTTCATCACGGATCGAGTCTTTAATACCGACAACCACAATGTCCTGAATTTTCGGATGCGCAGAAATAATATTTTCCAGCTCGACGCAGGAGACATTTTCCCCACCGCGTTTGATCATGTTGCAGCGTCTGTCGACGAAATAAAAAAAACCGTCCGCATCCTGGTAACCCGAATCACCGGTATGTAACCACCCTTCAGGTTCCAGCGCTTTGGCAGTAGCGTCGGGTTGCGCGTAGTACTCTTTGAAGATTGTTTTTCCCGGCACGCCTTTAATGCAGATTTCGCCAATTTCTCCGGCGGGCAGGGGACGGTTGTGATCGTCACGGATTTCGGCTTCATAGCTAAAACCCACGCGACCAATAGAAGGCCAGCGCCGTTTGTCTCCAGGGCGATCGCCAATAATGCCCACGATGGTTTCGGTCATGCCGTAGGAGGTCAGCAGTCTGACGCCAAAGCGGTCGATAAAGGCATCTTTTTCCTGTTCGGATAAATTGAGATAGAACATCACTTCGCGCAGGTGATGCTGTCTGTCCGTTGGGGCTGCGGGTTGGACCATCAGCGTTCTGATCATCATCGGGATGCATTCGGTGACCGTCGCCTGATATCTACGCACCTGATCCCAGAACGCCCTGGCGCTGTACTTCTCCACCAGCACAAAGGTGCTGCCTGCGGAGAAGGCAGCCATGGCAGCCGTACACTGACAGTCTATATGGAAAGCGGGCATCACCGTCATATAGACGTCATCATCGCGCAGAGCGATTTGCCAGGAGGTGTAGTAGCCCGCAAAGCGCAGGTTGTAGTGGGTAATCACCACCCCTTTAGGCCGCGAGGTGGTGCCTGAGGTAAACAGAATTTCCGCCGTATCGTCAGTGGATAACGCAGGCGTATAGCACAGATTAGTCGACTGGCGAGCTTGCAGTTGGGTAAAGTGGCTCACGCCGTCGTCAACCGGAAGCTGCTCGCCAATCAGACAGATATGATTTAGCGGAGTGGTATTTTCCAGCCGTATCTGGCGGTACATAGGATAAAACTCGGCACTGGTGACCAGCAGGCTCACCTGGCTGTTTTGCAGGATCCAGGCGCTCTCTTCGCCCAGCAAGCGGGCATTAATCGGCACCATAATGGCGCCAATTTTTGCCAGTCCAAACCAGCAAAAGATAAATTCCGGACAGTTATCCAGATGCAATGCGACCTTGTCGCCCTTGCGGACCCCTAAGGAATGGAAAAGGTTCGCCGTGCGGTTTATCTCTTCATTGAGCGAGGCATAGCTATACTGCCGAACGATTCCTTCGCAGGATTCGAAAATTAACGCCGTTTTATCTCCGTACACCCCGGCCAGGTCGTCCCACATCTGACGTAAGTTTTGTCCGCCAACGATATCCATAATGCTTTATCCACTGAAATCAGGCGTGAGCGCTAACCAACCAGCGGGTCAGCGCGTCGCGTTTATTCCTCAACTCTGGCCAGGCCTTTGCCGACCAGCTCATTTATGTCTGCTTCGCTATAACCAATGTTTTTCAGAATGGCGGTGGTATCCATGCCGTGTGACGGCATGCCACGCCAGATTTTCCCCGGGTTGTTTTTAAATTTCGGCATGATGTTCGGCCCTTTGCAGGTGCGGCCGTCCATCGTTTGCCACTGAGTAATGGATTCACGGGCAACGTACTGCGGGTTGCCTTCCAGTTCAGGAATGGTCAGTACCTTCGCGCAGGCGATATTCAGCTCAGCAAAGCGCGCCTGGACTTCGGCGATGGTGTGTGTTGCCAGCCAGGCGTCCAGTTTCTCTTCCACGAGCGGGCCGTAAGGGCATTCCACGCGATGGATAAGCTGGGTACCTTCCGGGACTTCCGGTGTGCCAAGAATGTGGGCGAGGCCAATATCATTGAAGCACTCGTTGATTTGCGTGATGCCGACCAGCTCCATGACGATATAGCCATCGGCGCATTTATAGAGACCGCAGCCAGCGTAATACGGGTCTTTGCCTTTGGTCATGCGTGGACAAATTTCGCCACCGTTGAAGTAGTCCATCATGAAGTACTGACCCATACGCAGCATCACTTCGTACATGGCGATATCAATGCTTTCACCCTTACCCGTTTCGCGTACTTTGTGCAGGGCAGCCAGCGCTGCTGTCGTCGCGGTCATCCCGGAGAAATAATCGGCGGTGTACGGGAAGGCAGGCATCGGCTGATCAACATCACCGTTTTGGATCAGATAGCCGCTGAACGCCTGCGCGATGGTGTTATATGCCGGAAGATTGGTGTACTCCTCGGTACCAAACTGGCCGAAGCCGGAAAGGTGGGCGATAACCAGTTTTGGGTTATGTTCCCACAGCACGTCATCGGTAATGCCGCGGCGAGCAAAGGCCGGGCCTTTACTGGCTTCAATGAAAATATCGGTGGTTTCCATGAGCTTCAGAAACGCTTCCCGGCCTTCATCTTTGAAAATATTCAGCGACAGGGCGTGCAGGTTGCGGCGTGAGAGCTGTGGATAGTTAGGTTGCACGCGGATGGTATCGGCCCATGCGACGTTTTCAATCCAGATAACCTCAGCACCCCATTCGGCGAACATCTGTCCGGCGAACGGGCCGGCAATTTCGATCCCTGAAAAAACCACGCGTACCCCGGCAAGTGGGCCAAAGGTGGGCATTGGTAAATGATTCATAATTTTGCTCCTGGCATTTTTTGTAGGCCCGGTAAGCGCAGCGCCACCGGGCATGTTGCCGGATGGCGGCGTAAACGCCTTATCCGGCCTACGAATCGTGCTGAATTAGCGGTATTGCTTGAGTACCGCACGACCCAACGTCAGGATCTGCATTTCATCAGAGCCACCAGAAACACGGTCAACGCGCAGATCGCGCCAGAAACGCGTGATGCGATGGTTACCCGCGATACCTACACCGCCCAGCACCTGCATGGCGGTATCGACCACTTCAAACGCGGCGTTGGCGCAGAAGTATTTGCACATTGCCGCATCGCCCGAAGTGATGGTGCCGTTATCCGCTTTCCATGCCGCTTCAAGCAGCATGTTTTTCATGGAATTCAGTTTGATCGCCATATGCGCGAACTTCTCCTGAATCAGCTGGAAACGGCCGATCGTTTCGCCAAACTGCACGCGCTGATTGGCGTAGCGCGCGGCGTCTTCAAAAGCGCACATTGCCGTACCGTAGTTGGTCAGTGCGACAAGGAAACGTTCATGATCGAACTCTTCTTTCACGCGGTTGAAACCATTACCTTCCCGACCGAACATGTCTTTCTCGTCCAGTTCAACGTCGTCAAAGGTGATTTCACAGCAGCTATCCATGCGCAGACCGAGTTTCTCCAGCTTGTTGACCTTGATACCCGCTTTGCTCATGTCAACGAACCACTCGGTGTAAACAGGTTTATCCGGCGATGCACCATCTCTCGCCATAACCACGATGTACGGGGTATAGGCGCTACTGGTGATAAAGCACTTACTGCCATTAAGATAAACCTTACCATTTTTACGTGTATAAGTGGTTTTCAGGCTGCCAACATCCGATCCCGCTCCCGGTTCGGTGATGGCAGAGTTCCACATCTGCTTACCGGTGCCCTGGAACGCCATGATTTTATCGATTTGCTCCTGAGTCCCTTCACGCAGGAACGTGTTAAAACCGCCCGGTAACTGGTACAGCACGTAGGTTGGTGCGCCCAGGCGTCCGAGTTCCATCCAGACTGCAGCGACGGTAACAAAACCCGCTTCCAGTCCACCGTGTTCTTCAGGAATCAACAGACTATCAATGCCCATATCCGCCAGCGCTTTAACAAAACGCTCAGGGTAGACGCTGTCACGATCGCACTCGGCAAAATAAGCTTCCCAGTTCTCACTGGCCATCAATTCACGAATACCGGCGACAAACAGCTCCTGCTCGTCATTTAAGTTGAAATCCATCTTTCAGCCTCTTGATCAATTGGGTTAATAAGAATTACTTGTCTTTCCAGTGCACTTTGGCGTCTTTAATAAAGGACAGCGTCACCATGATGTTGACGAAGAACAGCGGACATCCTCCGGCGATAATCGCGGTCTGAATCGGCTTCAGCCCACCCAGCGCCAGCAGAACGATACCGATGATGCCGACCAGAACGGACCAGCCGATACGCACTAACAGCGGCGGTTCTTCACCATCGCGGACTTCACGACAGGTGGACATCGCCAGGGTGTAAGAGCAGGCGTTAATCAGCGTCACCGTGGCAATAAAGCAGAGGATGAAGAATCCCCACATGGTGGCGGTGCTGAGCGGTAAAGCAGCCCAGGTTTCGATAATGGCGCGCGCCACGCCGTGTTGTTCAATCAGCTGCGGGATGTTGAGAATGTTTTTATCCATCAGCAGCAGCGTGTTGCTGCCAAGGACTGTCCACAGGATCCAGGTCGACGCGGTCAGGCCCAGCACCATCCCGAAGCACAGTTCACGGACGGTACGACCACGCGAAATACGGGCCAGGAAGATACTCATCTGGATGGCGTAAATGACCCACCACGCCCAGTAGAAGACGGTCCAGCCCTGTGGGAAGCCGCCTTTACCGATGGCATCGGTATAGAACAGCATCCGCGGCAGATACATCAACAGCATGCCGACGGAGTCGGTGAAGTAGTTCATGATGAAGCTGGCGCCGCTGACGATAAACACCCAGCCCAGCATCAGGAAGCTCAGATAGCTACGCACGTCGCTGGCGATCTTCACCCCTTTTTGCAGGCCGCAGGCCACGCAAATGGCGTTCAATATGATCCAGCAGGTAATGATGATTGCGTCGAGTTGCAGCGTATGCGGAATACCGAACAGATACTGCATGCACTCGGTTACCAGCGGAGTGGCCAGACCGAGGCTGGTACCCATCGCGAAGATCAGCGCCACCAGATAGAAGTTATCAACGATGGTGCCGAACAGCCCTTTTGCATGCTTCTCGCCCACTAACGGTACCAGCGTGGAGCTGGGACGGATGACGTCCATCTTGCGCACAAAGAAGAAGTAGGCGAAAGCCACGGAAAGGAAACTGTAGGTTGCCCACGGCAACGGTCCCCAGTGGAACAGGCTGTACGCCAGGCCCAGCTCTTTCGCGCCCGTGGAGTTAGGTGCGAGAGCAAACGGCGGGGTGGAGATGTAGTAGTAGATCTCGATGGAACCCCAGAACAGCACCGCGGCGGATGTACAGGAAGCGAACATCATAAAAATCCAGCTGGCGGTACTAAACTCTGGTTTTTCGTCGCCTAATTTCTTTTTGGCATACGGGCCAAAGACCAACCAGAACCAGCCGAAGAGCATGACGACCATATACCATTCAAATGCCCAGCCCCAGACATTGGTGACATAACTGAATACCGCATTAATAACGACGTTAGCGGCATCGAGATCTCTTACAGTTAGCCAACAAAGTATCCCAACTATTATTAATGGCGGAAAAAAAACCTTCGGTTCAATTCCCGATTTTCTCTTTTCATTTTTCATAAGTGAATTCCAGTGTGAAAACGAAACTTATTTAGCGTGCCCGTGCATGATCGTTTGTTTATTTATTATTAATGATTTGTTGATAACTTTTTAACCTCTGGGAGCGCCTCAGTGAGTAACCCATAATGAGTATTCATATCGGGTGGTTCTGTTATCTTAGTCACACTTTTTTATGCTGAGTAATTCGCTTAAAAATTTGATGTTTTTTGTTTTTAATCAATTAGTTGAATGTGGTTTTTTAACTTTTTTAAGTGGCTGGCGTTCAATATTGTTGAACCCGCAGACAATATTGAAAATTTTCATATTTGACGTGATTCTTTCAATATTGGTGAGGTGCATAACACTATTGAAAGTTACGAATTTCAATGTGTGACATTTTCAATATTGGTGATTAAGGTTTTATTTCCGAATTAAAGAGCGTGATATCTGTATTTAACACTGCCGATATAAATACGTTTCCTTCATGATTTCTGGAGATGCAATGAAGATAATTACTTGCTACAAATGCGTACCTGATGAACAGGATATTGCGATTAATAATGCTGATGGTTCACTCGATTTCAGCAAAGCGGATGGCAAAATAAGCCAGTATGATCTGAATGCGATCGAAGCGGCTTGTCAGTTGAAACAACAGTCAGGAGAGGCCCTGGTTGTGGCCATGAGCGTCGGCGGCAAAGCGCTGACCAATGCAAAAGGGCGAAAAGATGTGCTTTCCCGTGGCCCAGATGAACTGATTGTTGTTATTGACGATCAATTTGAGCAGGCGCTGCCGCAACAAACTGCCAGCGCGCTGGCAGCCGCCGCGCAAAAAGCAGGTTTCGATCTGCTTATTTGCGGTGACGGTTCTTCCGATCTTTATGCTCAGCAGGTTGGTCTGCTGGTGGGCGAAGCGCTGAACGTTCCGGCGATTAACGGCGTGAGTAAAATCCTCTCTCTTACTGACAGCACTTTGACGGTAGAGCGTGAACTTGAAGATGAAGTCGAAACTCTGAGCATTCCGCTTCCGGCGGTGATCGCGGTCTCAACGGACATCAACACCCCACAAATCCCTTCCATGAAAGCCATTCTTGGCGCGGCGAAAAAACCGGTTCAGGTCTGGTCGCCGGCAGACATTGGCCTGAACAGCGCGCAGGCATATTCCGAACAACACGTTGCTGCACCGAAGCAGCGCGAGCGTCAGCGCGTTGTAATTGAAGGTGACGGTGAAGAACAGATTGCCGCGTTTGTCGAGAATCTTCGCAAAATCATTTAATTATCAGGGGATGTTATGAACAAATTTTCCAGTATCTGGGTATTCAGCGATACCCCTTCTCGTCTGCCGGAACTGATGAATGGTGCGCAGGCTTTAGGTGAAAAAGTTAACACGTTTGTGCTGAGTGAAGCGGACTGCGCGACGGCATGCCATTTAGGCGCAGATGATGTCTGGTTACTCAGCGGTAAACCAGAAGACCGTATGGTCGAAGACTACGCTGATGTGATGGCCGAAACTATTCGTCAGCACAGCGAGGGCGGGGCGGTGCTGCTGCCGAATACGCGTCGCGGCAAGCTGTTAGCGGCAAAACTGGGTTTTCGCTTGTCGGCAGCGGTCTCAAATGACGCCAGTGCAGTCGCCGTGCAGGACGGAAAAGCGGCGGTAAAACATATGGTCTACGGCGGCCTGGCGATGGGGGCAGAAACAATCGCTTCACCGTTCGCCGTGATAACGCTCAGCAGTGGAACGTTTGACGCGCAGCAACCGGATACCGCCCGCAGCGGCGAGGTGCACAGTGTGTCATGGCAGGCTCCGGCTGTAGCCGTTACTCGTACGGCAACTCAGGCACGTCAGAGCAACAGCGTCGACCTCGACAAAGCCCGTCTGGTGGTTAGCGTGGGACGCGGGATCGGCAGCAAAGAAAATATCTCGCTGGCGGAGGCGCTGTGCCAAACGATTGGTGCCGAGCTGGCGTGCTCCCGTCCGGTGGCGGAAAACGAGAAGTGGATGGAGCACGAACGCTACGTCGGCATCTCCAACCTGATGCTCAAGCCTGAACTGTATCTGGCCGTGGGGATATCCGGGCAGATCCAACATATGGTCGGCGCCAACGGCGCGCAGACGATTTTCGCCATCAACAAAGATAAAAATGCGCCGATCTTCCAGTATGCGGATTTTGGCATCGTTGGCGATGCGCTGAAGATCCTGCCTGCGCTGACGGCTGCTTTAGCGCGTTAAACCATTTCGGGCAGGATGCGAAGGTGTCCTGCCGCTGACAGGAGTACGTATGTCCGAAGATATCTTTGATGCCATCATCGTGGGTGCAGGTCTGGCGGGTTCGGTTGCGGCGCTGGTGCTGGCTCGGGAGGGCGCACAGGTGCTGGTTATCGAGCGCGGCAATTCTGCTGGCGCGAAGAATGTCACCGGTGGGCGCATGTATGCGCATAGCCTGGAGAACATCATTCCCGGCTTTGCTGAGCGGGCCCCCATTGAACGCATCATCACCCACGAAAAACTCGCCTTTATGACCGACAAAGGGGCGATGACCATCGACTATTGCAACGGCGAAGACGCCAAATCGTCGCAGGTTTCTTACTCTGTCTTACGCAGTAAATTTGACGCCTGGCTGATGGAACAGGCCGAAGAGGCGGGCGCTCAGCTCATCACCGGTATCCGCGTGGATAACGTTGTGCAGCGCGAGGGCAAAGTCGTGGGCGTGGAAGCCGATGGCGATATTCTGGAAGCCAAAGTGGTGATCCTTGCCGACGGAGTGAATTCTCTGTTGGCTGAAAAGTTGGGTATGGCAAAGCGCGTCGAGGCATCGCATGTTGCCGTCGGCGTAAAAGAGCTGATCGAGTTGCCGAAATCGGTAATTGAAGATCGTTTCCAGTTACAAGGGAACGAAGGGGCTGCCTGTCTGTTTGCCGGATCGCCCACCGATGGGTTGATGGGGGGTGGCTTTCTCTATACGAATGAAACGACCCTTTCTCTGGGACTGGTCTGCGGCCTTCATCATCTGAAAGATGCGAAAAAATCGGTTCCGCAAATGCTGGAAGATTTCAAACAGCATCCGGCGGTTGCCCCGCTGATCGCCGGTGGCAAGCTGGTGGAATATGCCGCGCACGTCGTACCGGAAGCCGGTATTAACATGCAGCCAGAACTGGTGGGGGACGGCGTATTGATTGCTGGTGACGCTGCCGGAATGTGTATGAACCTCGGCTTTACCATTCGCGGTATGGATCTCGCCATATCCGCAGGTGAAGCGGCGGCGAAAACGGTGCTTTCCGCAATGAAGCGCGACGATTTTAGCAAGCAGTCGCTGGGGGAATACCGTCAGCATCTGGACGAAGGCCCGATGCGCGATATGCGCATGTATCAGAAGCTACCCGCTTTTCTTGATAACCCACGCATGTTTACCGCTTATCCGGAAATGGCGGTCAGCATTGCGCGCGACCTGTTCACCGTGGATGGTTCGGCACCGGTGCCAATGCGTAAAAAAATCCTGCGCCATGCGAAGAAAGTGGGCTTCATCAACCTGATGAAAGATGGCCTGAAAGGAGTGACCGTATTATGACATCTCCCGTCAACGTGGACGTCAAACTGGGCGTCAATAAGTTCAATGTGGATGAAGACAGTCCGCATATCATTCTCAAAACCGATCCTGATAAACAGGCGCTGGAGGTGCTGATTAAGGCCTGTCCGGCTGGCCTGTATAAAAAGCAGGATGACGGTAGCGTACGTTTTGATTATGCCGGATGCCTGGAATGCGGAACGTGCCGCATTCTAGGACTGGATACAGCGCTGGAAAAATGGGAATACCCGCGTGGGACGTTTGGCGTGGAGTTCCGCTACGGCTAAACCTGGTGCCGGATGGCGGCTTCGCCTTATCCGGCCTACAGGAACAATGCGTAGGCCTGATAAGCGTAACGTCATCAGGCATTAAGTTAAAATAAAACAGGACATAACCATGCAGCAGCCCAGGAACTTTGATGACATCAAATTCACCTCTATTCACCGCCGGATAATGCTGTGGGGAAGCGGTGGGCCGTTTCTGGATGGTTATGTGCTGGTGATGATTGGCGTGGCACTGGAACAGCTCACGCCAGCATTGAAACTGGATGCGCAGTGGATTGGTCTGCTGGGCGCCGGTACGCTCGCGGGTCTGTTTGTGGGAACGTCGCTGTTTGGCTACATTTCCGACAAGGTCGGGCGGCGCAAAATGTTCATTATCGATATTATCGCCATTGGCGTGATATCGGCGGCAACCATGTTTGTCTCCTCGCCCGTTGAGTTGTTGGTAATGCGCGTGCTGATCGGCATTGTGATTGGTGCCGACTACCCGATCGCCACCTCGATGATCACCGAGTTCTCCAATACCCGCCAGCGCGCTTTCTCCATCGGTTTTATCGCCGCTATGTGGTATGTCGGCGCCACCTGTGCCGATCTGGTCGGCTACTGGTTGTATGATGTTGAGGGCGGATGGCGCTGGATGTTGGGCAGCGCGGTGATCCCCTGCATTTTGATCCTGATTGGGCGTTTCGATCTTCCTGAATCGCCGCGCTGGCTGCTGCGTAAAGGTCGGGTGAAAGAGTGTGAGGAGATGATGATCAAACTGTTCGGCGAACCGGTGGTGTTC
Source organism: Citrobacter sp. S46_ASV_140 (assembly GCF_018919545.1). Classification (NCBI taxonomy): domain Bacteria; kingdom Pseudomonadati; phylum Pseudomonadota; class Gammaproteobacteria; order Enterobacterales; family Enterobacteriaceae; genus Citrobacter; species Citrobacter sp. S46_ASV_140. The sequence continues at coordinate 74,825 of NZ_JAHLRC010000006.1, read as the reverse complement.
GACGAAGAAGCGCCGCAGGAGACGCGCTTTCTTCAGCTATTTAATCGCCGTCATTTCCCGTTTGTACTGTTTGTCGCCGCTATCTGGACTTGTCAGGTGATCCCGATGTTTGCCATTTATACCTTTGGTCCGCAGATTGTGGGGCTGCTGGGGCTTGGTGCCGGGAAAAGCGCCGCGTTGGGAAATGTGGTAATCAGCTTGTGCTTTATGTTGGGATGCATTCCTCCCATGTTCTGGCTCAATAGCGCGGGCCGACGACCGCTGTTAATTGGCAGCTTCATTATGATGACGCTGGCGCTGGCCGTGCTGGGGTTAATCCCTGATATGGGCGCGTGGCTGGTGGTGCTGGCGTTTGCCGTATACGCGTTTTTCTCTGGGGGACCAGGAAACCTGCAATGGCTATACCCTAACGAACTGTTTCCCACTGATATTCGTGCGTCTGCCGTCGGGGTGATTATGTCCTTAAGCCGTATCGGCACCATTGTTTCAACCTGGGCGCTGCCAGTGTTCATCACCAAATACGGGATCAGTAATGTCATGTTGATGGGGGCGGGAATTTCGCTGATCGGCCTGCTCGTGTCCATCGCTTTCGCCCCGGAAACGCGAGGTCTGACGCTGGCGCAAACCAGCCAAATGACGATCCGCAGTAAGCCCGTGACCAAGGCGGGTTATTAGGAGTGTTCTGTATTTTCCCTGCAACTCAGTCAGTTAGCCTACAGTTAACGGGTATATCACTGAAAACGACTGAAAAGCAGGGAGAACACCATGCAAAAACATATTCTGATCACCTCTATTTTTACCGCAGCAGCACTGTTCACCGTAGCCGGTTGCTCCTCGAACCAGGCGGTTAAAACGACCGATGGCAAAACAATCGTGACCGACGGCAAACCGCAAGTTGATGATGATACAGGCCTGGTGTCGTACAAAAATGCGCAAACGGGTAAGACGGAACAAATTAACCGCGATCAGGTTAAAGATATGAGCGAACTGGATAACTAGTTCAGTTTTCTCCATTCAACCACTCAATAATATTGACTGTTAGCCTGCGGATTAACTGACTAAACTCACTGTTATTACAATAATGCAGTGAAACAGGCTAATCATGATCCTCATCATTTATGCGCATCCCTATCCGCAGCACTCGCATGCGAATAAGCGGATGCTTGAACAGGCAAGGATGCTGGAGGGCGTGGAGATCCGCTCGCTCTACCAGCTCTACCCCGACTTCAATATCGATATTGCCGCTGAACAGGATGCGCTGGCGCGCGCTGATTTGATTATCTGGCAGCATCCTATGCAATGGTATAGCACACCTCCCTTACTCAAGCTGTGGATGGATAAGGTCCTTTCGCACGGTTGGGCATATGGCCACGGCGGGACTGCGCTCCACGGTAAACATCTGCTGTGGGCAGTGACGACCGGCGGCGGCGAAAACCACTTTGATATTGGCTCCCATCCCGGATTTGATGTGCTTTCCCAGCCCTTACAGGCAACGGCGCTCTACTGTGGCCTCAAATGGCTGCCGCCGTTTGCGATGCACTGTACGTTTATCTGTGATGATGAAACTCTGCAGGCGCAGGCGCGTCATTACAAACAGCGTCTGTTGGAGTGGCAGGAGGTTCATCATGGATAACCATACGCTAATACAGGCGCTGATTTATCTCGGATCGGCGGCGCTGATTGTCCCCATTGCCGTGCGACTGGGGCTAGGGTCAGTGCTGGGGTATCTCATCGCAGGGTGCATTATTGGATCCTGGGGCCTGAGGATGGTGACCGACGCTGAATCAATCCTGCATTTTGCCGAGATCGGCGTGGTATTGATGCTGTTTGTCATCGGTCTGGAGCTGGATCCGCAACGTTTGTGGAAACTGCGGGCCTCGGTGTTCGGTGGTGGTGCGCTGCAGATGGTGGTTTGCGGCGGTCTGATTGGTTTGTTCTGTATGTTCCTCGGCCTGCGCTGGCAGGTAGCGGAACTGATCGGCATGACGCTGGCGCTTTCCTCCACGGCTATTGCTATGCAGGCAATGAATGAGCGAAACCTGATGGTTTCGCAAATGGGACGCAGCGCGTTTGCCGTGCTGTTGTTCCAGGATATCGCCGCTATTCCTCTGGTGGCGATGATCCCATTACTTGCGGCGAGCGGCGCATCGACAACGCTTGGGGCGTTTGCGCTCTCCGCCCTTAAAGTGGCGAGCGCCCTGGTGCTGGTGGTGTTGCTGGGGCGTTATGTGACGCGTCCGGCCTTGCGTTTTGTCGCTCGTTCTGGCCTGCGGGAAGTATTCAGTGCCGTTGCGCTGTTCCTCGTTTTTGGCTTCGGTCTGCTGTTGGAAGAGGTTGGACTGTCGATGGCGATGGGGGCGTTCCTGGCTGGCGTGCTGCTGGCAAGCTCTGAGTATCGTCACGCGCTGGAAAGCGATATCGAGCCATTTAAAGGGCTGCTGCTGGGACTGTTTTTCATCGGCGTCGGGATGTCTATCGACTTTGGTACGCTGATTGATAATCCCTTGCGCATTATCATTCTGTTGGTCGGTTTCCTGGTTATCAAAACCGTCATGCTGTGGCTGATAGCGAAACCCTTACAGGTGCCGAACAAGCAGCGCAGATGGTTTGCCGTGTTATTAGGGCAGGGCAGTGAGTTTGCCTTCGTGGTGTTTGGCGCAGCGCAAATGGCAAACGTGCTTGATCCTGATTGGGCGAAATCTCTGACGCTGGCGGTGGCGCTGTCGATGGCGGCGACGCCGATTTTACTGGTAATTCTGACGCGTCTGGAAAAATCGGCGACCGGTGAAGAGCGGGAAGCAGATGAAATCGACGAGGAACAACCTCGGGTGATCATCGCCGGGTTTGGGCGATTTGGTCAGATAACCGGTCGTCTGTTGTTGTCGAGCGGGGTCAAAATGGTGGTTCTTGATCATGACCCGGACCATATCGAAACGCTGCGTAAATTCGGCATGAAGGTTTTCTATGGCGATGCGACGCGGATGGATCTGCTGGAGTCTGCCGGGGCGGCTAAAGCTGAAGTTATTATTAACGCTATTGATGATCCGCAAACCAGCCTGCAGCTGACCGAAATGGTGAAACAGTATTTCCCGCATCTGCAAATTATTGCCCGTGCGCGCGACGTGGATCATTACATTCGCCTGCGCCAGGCTGGCGTGGAGATGCCGGAACGTGAAACCTTTGAGGGCGCGCTGAAGACCGGACGTCTGGCACTGGAAGGTCTTGGGCTTGGACGCTATGAAGCGCGTGAGCGGGCCGATGTATTCCGCCGCTTCAACACGCTGATGGTTGAGGAGATGGTGAAAGGAGAAAATGACGCAACGTCCCGCGCGGCGGTATATAAACGCACCAGCGAAATGCTGAGTGAAATTATTGCGGAAGATCGTCAGCACTTATCATTAATTCAACGCCATGGCTGGCAAGGCACGGATGAAGGTAAGCATACGGGCGACGTCGCCGATGAGCCGGAAGTGAAACCGTCAGCATAGGGTAAAAAATGTGATGTTCTGCAAACTTTACTGCTAATTGGCTGTTTTTGAACTACTGTAATGCTGGCGTACCACCTTAAATAGGTCGGTTCGCCAGCAGAACGGAAAATTTTCATGCTCATCCTCTTTCCGCCAGTCGACGAAAGATTGCGCTTTCCGTATAGTGGCGACAATTTTTTTGTATCCGGGAAACATTCAATGATCAGTCTGATTGCGGCGTTAGCGGTAGATCGCGTCATCGGTATGGAAAATGCCATGCCATGGAACCTACCTGCCGATCTCGCCTGGTTTAAACGTAATACCTTAAACAAGCCGGTTGTCATGGGACGCCACACGTGGGAATCCATCGGGCGACCGTTGCCAGGGCGCAAAAATATCGTCATCAGCAGCAAGCCTGGCACCGACGATCGCGTGCAGTGGGTGAAGTCTGTTGAGGAAGCGATCGCGGCCTGTGGCGATGAACCTGAAATCATGGTTATTGGCGGTGGGCGTGTGTATGAGCAGTTCCTGCCGAAAGCGCAGAAACTGTATCTGACACACATTGATGCGGAAGTTGAAGGGGATACGCATTTCCCGGACTACGAACCGGATGACTGGGAATCGGTGTTCAGTGAATTCCACGATGCTGACGCGCAAAACTCCCACAGCTACTGCTTCGAGATTTTGGAACGTCGTTAATGTGGATGCCTGATGGCGTTGCGCTAATCAGGCCTACAGATTGCACATTCGTTTGCCGGATAAGGTGTAAGCACCGCCATCCGGCAGACGACTATCAGGCGTTGACGGCCTCGCCGGGATCCAGATTCAGATGGCGATTTGATGGCTGTACAAAGTACTGTTTGTCTTCCCAGCGCAGACAGGTGAGATCCCCGCCCCAGCAACACCCCGTATCTAACGCGTAAATACCTTCTGGCGTACCTTTGCCCTCCAGCGATGCCCAGTGCCCGAATGCAATGCTATAGGCTTCACTGACCGGTCCAGGAATGGCAAACCACGGCTTCAGCGGGGCAGGCGCATCTTCTGGCGACTCTTTGCTGTACATGTCCAACTGACCGTTGGGGAAGCAGTAACGCATGCGGGTAAACGCGTTGGTAATAAAACGCAGGCGCGCCAGCCCCGTCAGCTCCGGGGTCCAGTTATTTGGCATGTCGCCGTACATGGCATCAAGGAAGAATGGATAAGAGTCGCTCGACAGCACGGCTTCAACATCGCGAGCACAGTCCTTCGCCGTCTGCAGATCCCACTGTGGGGTAATCCCTGCATGCGCCATGACCAGTTTCTTCTCTTCATCAACCTGCAACAGCGGCTGACGACGTAGCCAGTTAAGCAGCGTGTCAGCATCCGGTGCCTCAAGCAGCGGCGTGAGCCGGTCTTTCGGTTTATTACGGCTGATGCCAGCAAACACGGCCAGCAGGTGTAAATCGTGATTACCGAGGACTAACCGCACGCTGTCGCCCAGCGATTTAACGTAGCGCAAAACGTCTAACGACCCTGGCCCACGCGCGACCAGATCGCCGGTGAGCCATAAGGTGTCTTGTTCTGGATTAAAGTCAACCTGGTGCAGCAAGGCTACCAGTTCATCGTAACAACCGTGAACGTCGCCAATGAGGTATGTTGCCATAGCTATTGTTTTAATGAATGAGTGTAGGAACGGCGAGTCGGAACACGGGAATGTCGATGGTAAAGGCGATCCCTTGCTCATCGATCATTTCGTAATGACCCTGCATGGTGCCCAGCGGTGTTTCAATCACCGCACCGCTGGTGTACTGGTACTCTTCGCCAGGTTCGATGTGGGGCTGAACGCCAACCACGCCTTCGCCCTGAACTTCGGTTTCACGGCCATGACCATTGGTGATCAACCAATAACGCCCCAACAGCTGCACAGGCGCTCGCCCCAAATTGCGGATAGTCACGGTATAAGCAAAAACGTAACGTTCATCATCAGGTGAGGATTGCGCCTCAATGTAGACGCTTTGTACCTGAATGCACACTCGGGGCGAATTGATCATGTTTAACTCTCCTTCGATGGCGCGTTTTCTGACAGATAGTTAGCCATCCGGCAGTATTGCGCGACAGAGATATTTTCCGCTCGCATCGCCGGATCAACGCCCAGCTCTGTCAGTACTTCAACGCTAAACAGGTTGCCGAGACTATTACGTACCGTTTTGCGACGCTGATTAAACGCTTCAGTGGTAATACGGCTCAGCACACGAACATCTTTAACGGGGTACGGCATTGTCGCGTGAGGGACCAGACGCACCACGGCGGAATCGACTTTAGGCGCAGGCGTAAATGCGGATGGCGGCACTTCAAGTACCGGGATCACATTGCAGTAATACTGCGCCATGACGCTTAATCGACCATACGCTTTACTGTTTGGCCCTGCAACCAGACGGTTAACCACCTCTTTTTGCAACATGAAATGCATGTCGGCGATGGCATCAGTATAGGAAAAAAGATGGAACATGAGCGGCGTGGAGATGTTATACGGCAGGTTGCCGAATACGCGCAGCGGCTGACCCATCGTTTGTGCGAGTTCGCCGAAGTTCATGGTCATGGCATCTTGCTGATAAATCGTCAGCTTCGGCCCTAAAAACGGGTGTGTTTGCAGGCGGGCGGCAAGATCGCGGTCCAGCTCAATGACCGTGAGCTTGTCCAGGCGTTCGCCTACAGGTTCGGTCAACGCTGCCAGGCCCGGGCCGATTTCGACCATAGCCTGACCTTTCTGCGGGTTGATAGCAGAGACAATACTTTCGATCACAAACTGATCGTTGAGGAAGTTTTGCCCGAAACGTTTACGGGCTAAGTGGCCCTGATGGACTCGATTATTCATTGGTATTAACAATCATTTTGATGGCGAGATTAAGCGCCGTAATAAAACTGCCGACATCTGCTTGCCCACGACCCGCAAGTTCAAGCGCGGTGCCGTGATCGACGGATGTGCGAATAAAGGGCAGGCCCAGCGTGATATTCACACCGCGACCAAATCCCTGGTATTTTAGCACGGGGAGACCCTGATCGTGGTACATTGCCAGCACGGCATCCGCGTGGTCGAGATATTTGGGCTGAAACAGCGTATCTGCGGGCAGCGGGCCGTTTAATTTCATCCCCTGCGCACGCAGTTCATCAAGGACCGGAATGAGGGTGTCTATCTCTTCCGTTCCCATATGACCACCTTCACCGGCATGCGGGTTAAGACCGCACACCAGAATATGCGGATCGGCAATGCCAAACTTGGTGCGCAAATCATGATGCAAAATACCGATCACTTCCTTAAGCAGAGCAGGCGTAATGGCGTCGGCAACGGCTCTGAGCGGCAAATGAGTGGTTGCCAGGGCAACGCGCAGCGCTTCAGTCGCCAGCATCATGACGACTTTCTTCGCCTGTGAGCGCTCTTCAAAAAACTCGGTATGTCCGGTAAACGGGACGCCTGCGTCATTGATTACGCCCTTGTGTACCGGACCGGTAATCAGCGCCGCAAACTCACCTTGCAGACAACCATCGCAGGCGCGAGCCAGCGTATCCACCACATATTGTCCGTTCTCTACCGCCAACTGACCCGCGATAACAGGCGCCCGCAGAGCAATCGGCAACAGCGTCAACGTACCTGCTGATTGCGGTCTGGCTGGGGTATCTGGAGAGTATGGGAGGAGTGAAAGCGGTAAACCGAGCATTGCTGCCCGGTCACTGAGGAGTGCGGCATCCGCACAGACAACGAGTTCTACAGGCCACTCACGCTGGGCGAGCTGAACCACCAGGTCCGGGCCAATCCCGGCGGGTTCGCCGGGAGTGATCACAACGCGTTGAATACGAGTCATTAGTTGCTCAGAACTTTAACGTAGGCGCTGGCGCGCTGTTCCTGCATCCAGGTCGCAGCTTCTTCCGAGAATTTACGGTTCATCAGCATACGATAAGCTCTGTCTTTCTGCGCCGCGTCAGTTTTATCAACGTTACGCGTGTCCAGCAGCTCGATCAGATGCCACCCGAAAGAGGAGTGCACCGGGGTACTCATCTGGCCTTTCTGAAGTTTGGTCAGCGCATCGCGGAAAGCGGGATCGAAAATATCCGCTGCAGCCCAGCCCAGATCGCCGCCCTGGTTGGCAGAACCCGGATCCTGAGAAAACTCTTTAGCCGCTGCCGCGAAGGTTGTTTTACCGCTCTTAATATCAGCTGCGATTTGTTCCAGCTTCAGACGCGCCTGTTGATCGGTCATGATCGGCGATGGCTTGAGCAGAATATGGCGGGCATGAACTTCAGTCACGGAGATGCTCTGGCTTTGACCACGCATATCGTTGACTTTCAGGATGTGGAAGCCGACACCAGAACGAATTGGGCCAATGATATCGCCTTTTTTCGCGGTGCTTAGCGCCTGGGCAAAGATGCCCGGCAGCTCCTGAATACGTCCCCAACCCATCTGGCCGCCTTTCAGCGCCTGCTGGTCGGCGGAATAGGTGATAGCCAGTTTGCCGAAATCGCTACCGTTACGCGCTTCATCAACAACAGAGCGCGCCTGACTTTCAGCCGCGTTAACCTGGTCAGAAGTTGGGTTTTCTGGTAATGGGATCAGAATGTGACTCAGGTTCAGCTCGGTGCTGGCATCGTTTTGGTTGCCGACCTGCTGCGCCAGGGCATCCACTTCCTGAGGCAGGATAGTAACGCGACGGCGAACTTCGTTGTTACGCACTTCAGAGATGGTCATCTCTTTGCGGATCTGACTACGATAGGTCGAATAGCTTAAGCCATCCTGTGCCAGACGGCTGCGCATCTGATCCAGCGTCATATTGTTTTGCTTGGCGATGTTGGCAATCGCCTGATCCAGTTGCTCGTCAGAGATTTTAACACCCATCTTCTGACCCATCTGCAGGAGGATTTGATCCATGATCAAACGTTCCAGGATCTGATGACGCAGCGTGGCGTCGTCCGGTAACTGTTGACCAGCCTGACCCGCATTAAGTTTTACTGACTGCATTAAGCCATCGACGTCGCTTTCCAGAACGACGCCGTTATTGACGACGGCTGCGACTTTATCGACTACCTGTGGGGCAGCGAAACTGGTATTCGCGATCATGGCGATACCGAGAAGCAGCGTTTTCCAGTTCTTCATACTTTTTCCATTTCAATTAACCGCAAAGCGGATTACGTTGTAAATCAATCAGATCATAAAGAGCTTTGATACGGCAAAATGTTAGAACGCAACATTTGGTTGGTGCCGAGACCGTAGTTAGAACTCAGGCCGCGTAGTTCGATATTAAAGCCGATCGTGTTGTCATAAACTGCATGTTTCTGAGTGTCATCCCAGCCGTTCAGCTTACGTTCGTAGCCGAAGCGAATGGCGTAACAGCAGGAGTTGTACTGCAGACCCAGCATGGAATCCGCTTCTTTGTTCACGTTGGTATCAAAGTAGTAAGCCCCGACAATCGACCAGCGGTCGGCGATCGGGAAGCTTGCTACCGCACCCACCTGTGAAATCCCGTTTTTATACTGCTCTGCTGTAGAGTAGTAAGACGGCAGGGTTGCCTGGATATATTCAGAGCTGGCATAACGGTAGTTCAGCTGCAGCATACGGTTTTCGTCGCGGCGGTATTCGATACTGCTGCTGCTGGTTGCAACGCTGTCCAGACGCGTGTCGTACTGGATCCCACTGCGTAAACCCCAGCGATCGGAGATGCGCCAGTAGGTGTCGCCAGCCCATACCAGTGAGCCCGTTTTGTCGTCATTCTCCCATTTAATGTTGTCATCGCCGGTGCGAGACTCGGTGAAATAGTAGATTTGACCCACAGAAATATTAAAACGTTCAACGGCCGCGTCATCATAAACACGAGATGTGACCCCGGTCGTGACCTGGTTGGCAGACGCGATGCGGTCCAGACCGCCATAGGTACGATCGCGGAACAGGCCGCTGTAGTCAGATTGCAGCAGGGACGAGTCATAGTTATAGATATGACTTTGGTCGCGATACGGTACATACAGGTACTGAGCACGGGGCTCCAGCGTTTGGGTATAGCCCGGCGCCAACATGTTCATGTCGCGCTCGAAGATCATCTTGCCGTCAACTTTAAGCTGCGGCATGACGCGGTTGGCGGAATCATCGAGCTTGTTAACGTTACTCGGGTTGTTGTTGTACCAATCCAGGTTAGTTTGCTGATAGTGCGTTGCCAGCAGCTTCGCTTCGGTATTGATACTTCCCCAGTTATTCGACAATGGCAGGTTGATGGTCGGTTCGAGGTGAACACGCGTTGCTTCCGGCATGTTGTCGTTGGTATTAACGAAATGGACTGCCTGACCATAAATCCGGGTGTCAAACGGACCCACATCATTCTGGTAGTAGTTGACGTCTAACTGCGGCTGCGCAGAGTAACTGTTACTGTTTTGTGCGTCGAAGACCTGGAACTGCTTGGTCGAAACCGTCGCGTCAAAGTTTTGTACCGCATAGCCGACGCTGAATTTTTGCGTGGCGTAGCCGTCGGTACTGGAACCGTACTTGTTGTCAAAGTCGTTAAAGTAGCTGGTGTCGCTGACCTTGGTGTAGTCAACGTTGAAACGCCACACCTGATCCATCACACCAGAGTGTTGCCAGTAGAACAGCCAGCGGCGGGAATTGTCATCCTTCGGATGTTCATCCTCGTACACTTTATCGGAATTCAGATAGTCGAACTCCATCAGACCTGCACCCGCCTGGGTGAGGTAGCGGAATTCGTTCTCCCACATGATACCGCCACGACGGTGCATATAATGCGGCGTGATGGTGGCGTCCATATTGGGCGCAATGTTCCAATAATACGGGAGATAGAACTCAAAATAGTTATTGGTAGAGTATTTTGCGTTCGGGATCAGGAAACCAGAGCGACGCTTATCGCCGACGGGTAACTGTAAATAAGGACTGTAAAAGACCGGAACCGGACCCAGTTTAAAACGGGCGTTCCAGATCTCTGCGACCTGTTCTTCACGGTCGTGAATGACTTCGCTACCGACGACGCTCCAGGTATTGGAACCTGGCAGACAGGAGGTGAAGCTACCGTTTTCCAGAATGGTATAGCGGTTTTCCCCACGCTGCTTCATCAGATCGGCTTTTCCGCGCCCCTGACGGCCTACCATCTGATAATCACCTTCCCAGATGTTGGTATCTTTGGTATTCAGATTAGACCAACCCTTCGGCCCCTTCAGAATAACCTGATTGTCATCATAATGGACATTGCCCAGCGCATCGACGGTACGAACTGGCTCCGGCTGGCCTTCTGCCTGCTTCTGATGAAGCTGCACTTCGTCGGCCTGCAGGCGGCTGTTACCCTGTGCGATGTCCACATTGCCGGTAAACACCGCGTCATCCGGGTAATTCCCTTTCGCGTTGTCAGCAGTGATGGTGACGGGTAATTCATTAGTCTCGCCCTGTACCAGAGGACGGTCATAGCTTGGCACGCCCAGCATACACTGTGAGGCGAGATCGGCTGCCAGACCCTGATGGCTATAGAGGGCGCTGGCAATCATGGTGGCCAGAAGAGTGGGAATACGTTTTTTCATACGTTGTATTTATTGTTCCATCATCAGTAGCGTCGCGCGTGACAAACGGTCACAGCCTAACTTATCTCATCTTCACTTCGCTAGTATTAATCCTGCCCATTTTATCCCGCCACCTTTCAAGCTGCATCTTCGTTCCAGACGAATTGGTCACTGCGTTGCCGCCTTGTTGCAACTCGAAATCCAACGGGTATAGCGTTTGTGGTGTTAGGCACGGCATAGAATGACAGGTATGATAATGCAAATTATAGGCGATGTCCCACAATTGACCGCAGCCGTAAATCGGTAAAAGCACCTTATATTGTGGGACATATCCTGGCTGAGAGCAGAAAGATTTGGGGAGTCTATGCAGTATTGGGGAAAGATAATTGGTGTCGCCGTGGCCTTAATGATGGGCGGCGGCTTCTGGGGTGTGGTTCTGGGCCTGTTAGTTGGCCACATGTTCGACAAAGCCCGCATGCGCAAAATGGCGTGGTTTGCCAACCAGCGTGAACGCCAGGCGCTGTTTTTTGCCACCACTTTTGAGGTGATGGGGCATCTGACCAAATCCAAAGGTCGCGTCACGGAAGCCGATATCCATATCGCCAGTCAATTGATGGATCGAATGAATTTGCACGGCGACTCGCGTACCGCCGCGCAACATGCCTTCCGGGTGGGAAAATCGGACAATTACCCATTACGTGAAAAAATGCGTCAGTTTCGCAGCGTCTGTTTTGGTCGCTTCGATCTGATCCGCATGTTTCTGGAGATTCAGATTCAGGCGGCTTTTGCCGATGGGTCGTTGCATCCGAACGAGCGTGAAGTGCTGTATGTGATTGCTGAAGAGTTGGGGATCTCACGTACCCAATTTGATCAGTTTCTGCGCATGATGCAGGGCGGCGCCCAGTTTGGCGGCGGATATCAGCAGCAGTCCGGCGGCGGTGGCTGGCAGCAGGCGCAACGCGGTCCGACGCTGGAAGACGCCTGCAATGTGCTGGGTGTGAAAGCGACCGATGATGCGACCACCATTAAGCGCGCATACCGTAAGCTGATGAGCGAGCACCATCCGGACAAACTGGTGGCGAAAGGTCTGCCGCCAGAAATGATGGAAATGGCGAAGCAAAAAGCGCAGGAAATTCAAAAAGCTTACGAGCTAATTAAAGAACAGAAAGGTTTTAAATAATCGTTATGCCGGATGGCAGCTAGCGCCTTATCCGGCCTACGTTAATGAATGTAGGCCGGGCAAGCGAAGCACCCGGTCTAAATGGGTCCTGCGTTTAAAAATCTGCCGGAACTTTAAACGTCATACTGTTGCCGTATTCGGGATGCGTGATAGTTAACATCTCTGCATGCAGCAGCAGGCGCGGCGCTAACGCCAGGGCCTGTGGCGGGGCGTAGAAGCGGTCGCCCAGGATCGGATGCCCTAATGCCAGCATATGCACACGCAACTGGTGGGAGCGTCCAGTAATGGGTTTGAGCACGACCCGGGCGGTGTTATCTTCCGCAAACTCCACCACTTCATACTCGGTCTGCGCCGATTTTCCGGTCTCATAACACACTTTCTGCTTTGGCCGATTCGGCCAGTCGCAAATCAGCGGTAAATCAACCAGCCCCTCGGCCGGAGCGGGATGTCCCCAGATGCGTGCGACATACTGTTTCTTCGGCTCGCGTTCGCGAAACTGGCGCTTTAGCTCGCGCTCTGCCGCTTTAGTTAGCGCCACTACAATCACGCCGCTGGTTGCCATATCCAGACGATGTACGGATTCAGCCTGCGGGTAATCGCGCTGAATACGCGTCATCACGCTGTCTTTGTGTTCATCCAGACGACCCGGCACGGACAACAAGCCGCTCGGCTTGTTGACCACCATAATGTGCTCATCCTGATACAGGATAACCAGCCAGGGTTCCTGCGGCGGATTATAGTTTTCCATCCCCATGTCAGGCTCCGTTACTGATGCGTCACGACGATCAGGCGCAGGGCATCCAGACGCCATCCCGCCTGATCCAGGCTTTCCATCACCTGCTGACGATTGCTTTCAATGGCGCTGAGTTCGTCATCACGGATGTTCGGGTTAACGGCACGCAGCGCTTCCAGACGGGAGAGTTCAGCCGTCAGCTTCTCGTCCGCTTCTTTGCGCGCCGCGTCGATCAGCGCGCGGGCCGATTTTTCTACCTGCGCTTCACCGAGTTGCAGAATGGCATGCACATCCTGCTGAACGGCGTTGACCAGTTTACTGCCGGTGTGGCGGTTAACGGTGCTGAGCTGACGGTTAAAGGTTTCGAATTCAACCTGCGCGGCAAGGTTGTTGCCGTTTTTGTCCAGCAGCATGCGTACCGGGGTTGGCGGCAGGAAGCGGTTTAACTGCAGCTGTTTTGGCGCTTGCGCTTCAACGACGTAGACCAGTTCAACCAGCAGAGTACCGACTGGTAATGCTTTGTTTTTCAGCAAAGAAATGGTGCTGCTTCCGGTGTCGCCGGAGAGGATCAGATCCAGACCATTACGGATCAGCGGATGCTCCCAGGTAATAAACTGCGCGTCTTCACGCGACAGGGCAACATCACGCTCAAACGTAATGGTGCAGCCATCTTCCGGCAGCCCAGGGAAATCCGGCACCAGCATATGATCGGACGGTGTCAGTACGATCAAATTGTCGCCACGGTCATCCTGATTAATACCAACGATATCAAACAGGTTCATGGCGAAGGCGATCAGGCTGGTATCGTCGTCCTGTTCTTCAATACTCTCAGCCAGCGCCAGCGCTTTTTCGCCGCCGTTAGAGTGGATCTCCAGCAGGCGATCGCGACCTTGCTCCAGCTGTGCTTTCAGCGCGTCATGCTGTTCGCGACAGGTTTTGATCAGATCGTCAAAGCCATCGGTGTTTTCTGGCTCAGCCAGGTAGCCGATCAGATTGTTATATACTGTGTCATAGATGGTACGTCCGGTCGGGCAAGTGTGTTCGAACGCATCCAGACCTTCGTGGTACCAACGCACCAGCACGGATTGCGCGGTTTTTTCCAGGTATGGAACGTGGATCTGGATATCATGCACCTGACCAATACGGTCCAGACGGCCAATACGCTGTTCCAGCAGGTCCGGATTGAACGGCAGATCAAACATCACCAGATGGCTGGCGAACTGGAAGTTACGCCCTTCGGAGCCGATTTCAGAGCACAGCATCACCTGGGCGCCGCTATCTTCTTCGCTAAACCAGGCCGCAGCGCGGTCACGTTCAATGATCGACATCCCTTCATGGAACACGGCGGCGCGGATACCTTCGCGCTCGCGCAGAACCTGCTCCAGCTGAAGCGCAGTGGTGGCTTTCGCGCAGATGACCAGAACTTTTTGCGAGCGGTGGCTGGTCAGGTAGCCCATCAGCCATTCCACGCGCGGGTCAAAGTTCCACCAGGTGCCGGTGTCGCCTTCGAATTCCTGATAAATCTGCTCCGGGTAGAGCATGTCGCGCGCGCGGTCTTCCGCACTCTTGCGCGCGCCCATAATGCCGGAGACTTTAATGGCCGTCTGGTATTGGGTTGGCAACGGCAATTTGATGGTATGCAGCTCGCGTTTAGGGAAGCCTTTCACACCGTTACGGGTATTTCGGAACAGCACGCGGCTGGTGCCGTGGCGGTCCATCAGCATCGAAACCAGCTCCTGACGCGCGCTCTGGGCGTCTTCGCTGTCGCTGTTTGCCGCTTGCAGTAACGGCTCAATGTCCTGTTCGCCAATCATGTCACCTAACATGTTCAGCTCATTGTTACTCAGCTTGTTGCCAGCCAGTAACATGGCGACGGCGTCGGCGACCGGCCGGTAATTTTTCTGTTCTTCAACAAACTGGGCGAAATCGTGGAAGCGGCTTGGATCCAGTAGACGCAGGCGCGCAAAGTGGCTTTCCAGGCCCAGCTGTTCCGGCGTTGCGGTCAGCAGCAGGATGCCCGGTACGCGCTCTGCCAACTGCTCAACCGCCATATATTCACGGCTGGGCGCGTCTTCGCTCCACACCAGGTGATGGGCTTCATCGACAATCAGCAGATCCCATTCAGCATCACACAGGTGCTCCAGACGCTGTTTACTGCGACGGGCAAAGTCCAGCGAACAGATAACCAACTGTTCGGTTTCAAACGGGTTGTAGGCATCGTGCTGCGCTTCGGCATAACGCTCATCATCAAACAGCGCAAAGCGCAGGTTGAAACGACGCAGCATTTCGACCAGCCACTGGTGTTGTAACGTCTCCGGGACGATGATCAGCACGCGCTCCGCGGCGCCTGACAGCAGCTGTTGATGCAGGATCATCCCTGCTTCAATGGTTTTACCTAAACCCACTTCGTCTGCCAGCAACACGCGAGGGGCATGACGACGGCCGACATCATGGGCAATGTTGAGCTGGTGGGGGATCAGGCTGGTACGTTGACCACGCAAGCCACTCCACGGCATACGGTACTGTTCGCTCTGAAATTTACGTGCGCGATAGCGCAGCGCAAAGCGGTCCATACGGTCAATCTGGCCGGCAAACAGGCGATCCTGGGGTTTACTGAAAACCAGTTTGCTGTCGAGCAGCACTTCACGCAGCGTTACACCGGTTTCTTCGGTATCAAGGCGGGTTCCGATATAGGCAAGCAGGCCATTTTCTTCTTTTACTTCATCGACATGCAGTTGCCAGCCTTCATGGCTCGTTATCGTGTCACCAGGGTTGAACATCACGCGGGTCACGGGGGAATCACTGCGCGCATACAGACGGTTTTCACCCGTCGATGAGAAAAGTAAAGTGACAGTTCGCGCATCCATGGCGACAACAGTACCAAGTCCCAATTCGCTTTCTGTATCGCTGATCCAGCGTTGACCAAGTGTAAAAGGCATATATGTTCGGCTCTATATCTTTAATTGCAGGCAATACTCGTCATTTTCCGGGCTAGTCCCCGTTATTGAGAGCATACGACCCCGCTACCAGGCTAATAAATCAGTGGTAGGGGTGTTAAATGGGTCCAGGAATGGAAAGGGCGCTATGGTACTGGATGGCGGCGGTTTCGTCACGCGTCAAAATAACCCCAGTTGTCCTGTGAGTAGTGTAGCAAAATTATCGTCAATAAAGGGAAGAATTCCCTCGGCAACCGGCTGGATCTGGCGGGTCAGATAATGCTCGTAATCAAGTGCAGATAGCTGATAATCAACAGGTTCAGGTCCATTTATCGTCCAGACATATTTAATCGTGCCACGATTCTGATACTGCTGCGGACGCCCCAGTTTGACGTTCTGCTCATCGGCGAGCCGTGCGGCGCGAACGTGCGGCGGAACATTCCGCTGGTATTCGCTCAACGGGCGGCGCAGGCGTTTGCGGTACACCAGGTGTTCATCCAGTTCACCCGCCATCAGACGGTCGATAGTCTCGCGAACAAACTCTTGATAAGGCTCGTTACGAAAAATTCGCAGGTACAGCTCCTGCTGAAACTGCTGGGCCAGCGGCGTCCAGTCGGTGCGTACCGTTTCCAGACCTTTAAAGACCATGCGTTGCTCAGCGCCTGACTGAATCATTCCGGCGTAGCGTTTTTTGCTGCCGGTATCTGCACCGCGAATGGTCGGCATCAGAAAGCGACAAAAGTGGGTTTCAAATTCCAGCTCCAGCGCGCTGGTCAGGTTTTGCTGCTTCAGCGATTGCGCCCACCAGTTGTTGACATAGCTCACCAGCTCCCGACCAATCCGGGCCGCATCGTCTTCCGAGTGCGCCTTTTTAAGCCAGACAAAGGTGGAGTCGGTGTCGCCATAGATGACGTCGTAACCCTGAGCCTCAATCAGCGCTTTGGTCTGACGCATGATCGCGTGACCGCGCATGGTGATAGACGAAGCCAGCCTCGGGTCGAAAAAGCGGCAGGCGGTGGTGCCAAGCACGCCGTAAAACGCGTTCATGATGATTTTCAGCGCCTGTGAGAGCGGCTTATTGCCGCGGCGTTTGGCTTCATCACGCCCATGCCAGATCTGGGTAACAATTTCCGGCAGACAGTGCTTTTCGCGTGAGAACCAGGCGTCAAGGAACCCCTCGGTACTGTGTTCTCGATCCGGCTGTGCCATCCCTTCGATAAGTCCCACTGGATCGATCAAAAAAGTACGAATAATTGACGGGTACAGGCTTTTGTAATCCAGCACCAGCACGGAGTCGTACAAACCCGGGCGCGAGTCCATCACGTAGCCACCGGGGCTGGCGTGCGCGGGAACTTCCCCCAGATTCGGTGCCACATAGCCCGCCCGGTGCATTCGCGGTAGGTAGAGATGGCCGAAGGCGGCTACGGAACCGCCGTGCCGGTCGACCGGCAGGCCGTTTACCGTCGATCGTTCCAGCAAAAATGGCATGATCTCGGTTTTATGAAAAATACGCGTGACCAGCTCACAGTCTTTGAGATTGTAGGTGGCGAGTGCGGGCTTATCCTGGGCAAACCGGCGATCTATTTCGTCCATCCTGTCCCAGGGATTATCTATCGACTTCCCTTCGCCCAGCAGCTCCTGTGACACCGTTTCCAGCGAAAAGGATGAGAAATTCCAGAATGCGGATTTAAGCGCCTCAATGCCGTCGATAATCAGGCGACCTTTAGCCTGCGCGAAGAATACGCCGTTTTTGAAGCCATGTTCGCGCCACTCCAGCTCGCTATTGTCACGGCCAAAACGCAGGGGAATGCGGTAACGTTCAGCATGCTTTTGCAGGACGCGTAAATCGAATTGCACGACGTTCCAGCCGATTACCACATCAGGATCGTGACGGGCAATCCAGTCGTTGAGCTTTTCCAGTAACTGCGGGCGGCTTGCGACATATTCAAGTTCAAAATCCAGCGCTGAGGCATCGCCGTTTGCCGGACCGAGCATGTAGACAATACGCTGCCCACAGCCTTCAAGGCCGATACAGTAGAGTTCGCCGTGGCGCGTGGTTTCGATATCCAGCGAGACCCATTTCAGCGGCGGTCGATAGTCAGGGTTCGGCTTCAACCGGGCATTAACCAGCGTACCGTTATGTCTGTCGCCTTCAACCCAAACAGGCGAGGTGATAAAACGCTCCATCAGATACCGTTCCGGCGGACGCACGTCGGCCTCGTAGACGGTAATTGCGTTTTCACGCAGCAGCTTTTCCAGCCGCATGAGCTGGCGATGTGAGCGGCAATACAGGCCGGAAACGGGCTGGCGGTGGAAGTCTTGCAATTGCAGCGGCGTCAGACGATAGCCGTTTTCATTGCGTAATAATGACGCTACGCGGGGAACCTGACTGACAGGAATAAACGCGACCGACTCCTGAGGCGCGAGCGTGACCTGTAGCGGCCCGTCGTCTGTAGCCAGCCAGAATGTGACCTCAGTTCCCTGCGGGGTGTCCCGCCAGTGCCGGGTTAAAATAAAGCCTGCCTGCGCCACGCTGCGTATCCATTAAAAAACCAGGCATTATTATAGCCTGGTTTACACGATTGTACTGTTATTTTGTACAGTTAAAAATGAGAGCTGCGGGCAGTTATTGTGACAATAAAAGTAAAATGCCCTCCGCAGTAAAAGTGTTACAGGATAGAGGTTGGTATTTAATAAATGAATGCCTTAATTGAAAACTCTTCCTTGAATTATTTTATTGGCCTGTCATGGCTATTTTTATTTATTATTGTTTTGTAATTATGTTTGTTTCATTAATTGGAAGTCCGTTTCAGGATTTTTATGTCATTTTCGGAATCGTGCTTGTACGGTTTTGTTACTCATCCCTCGGTTCAGGAAAAATGGTTCTTTTTTTTATTTGTTTTTATTCATGGTTAGTGTAACTATTTTAATCAAACACTCGAGTTACCAGGTTGAATATAATATATTTTTATGGCTTGCTATTGTCTGGATAAAAACGGATTTTCGGTTCGATTTCGTCGGGAATATCTCTCTGTATAATTTGATTTTTATCGCTGAATATAATTTTATTCATCAGATAGCTCGGGTGTTTTATATCAATAGCTTGGGTGCGTAGTGTTATGGAGGCCTATTATGGATATTTATACTCAGGCGTTACAGGTAGGATATGATCACTATTTATTTGTTAATACTCAGGTATCTAACCCTACAATTAAATCAGTAAGTCAATATATTGAGTATAGAACATGGTCAGGTCAAATTTGGCGTACTGAGATTATTGAACGTGGGAATGCTTTCTTTCACTGGCAAGGGCATGACAGAATAAATGGTCATCGTGATACGGTGATTAATTATCTGTTGAATGGACAGCGCTGGCAGTCAACGATTACAGATTACATTTTCTTTCATTCACTGGATGGTGAAGAGGCGCAGGGACATTATGACAACGTGATTAAATACGTTTGTGCTAATAACTGTGTGTATCGAAGTGCGTTTGCGGAATATATAAAGGAATAACCAGAGAGCGCGCCACCGAGATTTCGGGCGCGCTCAGATTGTTTTCACTGGCCGTAGTAGGCTTTTGCGCCGTGTTTACGCAGGTAGTGTTTATCTAACAGGGTTTGCTGCATATCCGGCAATTGCGGCGCGAGCTGGCGACAGAAGATCCCCATGTAGGCGACTTCTTCCAGCACGATGGCGTTGTGTACCGCATCTTCGGCGTTTTTTCCCCAGGCAAACGGACCGTGAGAGTGCACCAGCACGCCAGGCATCTGCGAAGCGTTAATGCCTTGTTTCTCAAAGGTTTCAACGATCACGTTACCGGTTTCCCACTCATATTCGCCGTTGATTTCTTCCTCGGTCATTTTCCGTGTGCAGGGAATCGATCCGTAGAAATAGTCCGCATGAGTGGTACCCGTGGCTGGAATCGACTGGCCCGCCTGCGCCCAGATGGTCGCATGACGCGAATGGGTATGAACAATGCCACCAATGGTCGGGAATGCCTGATACAGCAGACGGTGCGTTGGGGTATCGGAGGAGGGTTTCTTCGTACCTTCTACAACCTCACCGGTGGCGATACTGACTACGACCATATCTTCTGCGGTCATAACGCTGTAATCGACCCCGGATGGTTTAATCACAAACACGCCGCGCTCGCGGTCGACGGCACTCACGTTCCCCCAGGTCAAGGTAACCAGGTGGTGCTTAGGCAACGCCAGATTGGCTTCCAGCACCTGACGTTTGAGATCTTCTAACATGTTGATTCCTCTGTGCCGGATGGCGGGCAAACGCAGAGCCATCCGGCAACAACATAATTAACGTTTAAAACCGTAATAGACGTCGTTCCAGCGCAGCGCGTCCTTAAAGGCCGGCAGGCGGGTATCGTTGTCGATCACGGCGATCTCGATATCGTGCATTTCAGCGAACTGGCGCATATCGTTTAGATCCAGCGCGTGGCTGAAGACGGTGTGGTGCGCGCCACCGGCCAGGATCCAAGCTTCAGAGGCGGTTGGCAGATCAGGCTGGGCTTTCCACAATGCGTTAGCCACCGGCAGTTTCGGCAGGGAGTGCGGTGTTTGAACCGTGTCGATGCAGTTAACCAGCAGGCGATAGCGATCGCCAAGATCGATCAGGCTGGCAACGACTGCCGAACCAGTTTTGGTGTTGAAGATCAGACGAGCGGGATCGTCTTTACCACCAATGCCGAGATGCTGAACGTCGAGGATCGGTTTATCTTCCACCGCGATAGACGGGCACACTTCCAGCATGTGCGAGCCGAGCACCAGATCGTTGCCTTTCTCGAAGTGGTAGGTGTAATCCTCCATAAATGAGGTGCCGCCCTGCAGACCGGTTGACATCACCTTCATGATGCGAAGCAGAGCGGCGGTTTTCCAG
Organism: Citrobacter sp. S46_ASV_140; assembly: GCF_018919545.1. Lineage (NCBI taxonomy): Bacteria > Pseudomonadati > Pseudomonadota > Gammaproteobacteria > Enterobacterales > Enterobacteriaceae > Citrobacter > Citrobacter sp. S46_ASV_140. Next base: position 54,098 of record NZ_JAHLRC010000006.1, on the reverse strand, counting down.
TCGCCTTCGCCCGCAAAGCCGTAGCCTTGCTGCATCAGACGCTGTACGGCCAGACCCGGGAGCTGTTTCAGGCCGTGTAAATCTTCAAATGTCGTGGTAAAGGCGTGGAATCCGCCCTGTTCCAGGAAACGCTTCATCCCCAGTTCAATACGGGCCGCTTCCAGTACGTTTTGACGTTTCTCACCGTGGACTTGTGTTGCCGCCGTCATGGTGTAGGTGCTTTCATACTCATCGATTAGCGCGTTGATTTCGCCGTCGCTAATGGAGTTCACTACCTGCACCAGATCGCCTACGGCCCAGGTATTTACCGAGAAGCCGAATTTGATCTGCGCAGCGACTTTATCGCCATCGGTGACCGCGACTTCACGCATGTTGTCGCCAAAACGGCAGACTTTCAGATGGCGGGTATCCTGTTTGGACACGGCCTGACGCATCCAGGAGCCAATGCGTTCGTGCGCTTGTTTGTCCTGCCAGTGACCGGTGACCACGGCGTGCTGCTGACGCATACGTGCGCCGATGAAGCCGAATTCACGGCCGCCGTGCGCGGTCTGGTTCAGGTTCATAAAGTCCATATCAATGCTGTCCCACGGCAGGGCGGCGTTGAACTGGGTATGGAATTGCATCAGCGGCTTGTTGAGGATAGTCAGACCGTTAATCCACATTTTGGCCGGAGAGAAAGTGTGCAGCCAGACCACCAGACCTGCGCAGCGATCGTCGTAGTTAGCGTCACGACAAATAGCGGTAATCTCGTCAGGTGAAGTACCCAGCGGTTTTAAAACCAGTTTGCAGGGCAGTTTAGCTTCAGTATTCAGCGCGTTAACGACGTGCTCGGCATGTTGGGTTACCTGACGCAGGGTTTCAGGGCCATACAGATGCTGGCTACCAATCACAAACCACACTTCATAGTTATCAAAAATCGTCATTGTCGTGTCCTTAATGTGTCAGGGTTGCCTGGTCTACCGGGGTTTGTTGCGCCGGAGCGGCAGTCGGAAGATATTGTTGTTCAGCGCTAACCGCCCACTGCTGGTAGCGGCGGTAAAGCTGTTCAAAACGTTGAGCCTGCTCTGGTCGAGGTTGCAGCGTGTTTTCCACGGCGCTTGCCATCTGTTGCTGAGCGGCTGGGATATCGGTGTGTACTTTCGCGGCAACGGCGGCAAAGATAGCCGCACCGAGTGCGCAGCACTGGTCTGAAGCGACAATCTGTAGCGGACGGTTGAGCACGTCACAACAGGCCTGCATGATGACCGGGTTTTTACGGGCGATGCCGCCTAGCGCCATTACGTTGTGAACCGCAATGCCTTGTTCGGTGAAGCATTCCATGATGGCGCGTGCACCAAAGGCGGTGGCGGCAATCAGACCGCCGAACAGCGCTGGCGCGTCGGTTGCCAGATTCAGATCGGTAATCACTCCTTTCAGACGCTGGTTGGCATTGGGCGTACGGCGACCGTTGAACCAGTCGAGCACCACCGGCAGGTGATCCAGCGACGGATTTCTCGCCCAGGCTTCGGTTAGCGCTGGTAGCAGCTGTTTTTGGCTGGCTTTAATCTGGGTCTTCAGCTCCGGGTGCTGCGTGGCAAGCTGCTCCAGCGGCCAGCTCAGCACACGGCTAAACCAGGCATAGATATCGCCGAACGCGGACTGGCCTGCCTCGAGGCCAATAAAATGCGGCACCACGCTGCCATCAACCTGGCCGCAAATGCCTTTCACCGCGCGCTCGCCGACGCTGTGTTTGTCAGCAATCAGAATGTCGCAGGTCGACGTGCCAATGACTTTCACCAGCGTATTGGGCTGTGCGCCCGCGCCGACCGCGCCCATATGGCAGTCAAAAGCGCCGCCTGCAATCACCACGCTTTCCGGTAGTCCCAGACGCTGCGCCCACTCGGCGCACAGGGTGCCAACCGGCAGGTCGGCTGTGAAGGTATCGGTAAACATCGGGTATTGCAGATGGCGGTTGAGGATGGGGTCGAGTTCGTCAAAGAAACTGGCTGGCGGTAGACCACCCCAGCTTTCATGCCACAGGGATTTATGCCCGGCGCTGCAGCGACCGCGACGAATATCCTGTGGACGTACGGTATTAGAGAGCAGGGCCGGAACCCAGTCGCACAGTTCAATCCACGAAACCGCGGCCTCGGCAACCGCGTGGTCCTGACGGGTCACATGCAGGATTTTGGCCCAGAACCATTCGCTGGAATAAATACCGCCGATATAGCGGGAGTAATCGATCTTGCCCGGTGTGTGGCACAGACGGGTAATTTCTTCAGCTTCTTCTACTGAGGTGTGATCTTTCCACAGGACAAACATTGCATTTGGGTTTTCAGCGAACTCCGGACGCAACGCCAGTACGTTGCCGTCGGCATCGATGGGGGCCGGGGTTGAACCGGTGCTGTCAACGCCAATCCCGACCACTTCCGCACGCTGTTTAACGCTCAGTTCGGCCAGCACGGTTTTCAGCGCCGCTTCCATTGATTCAATGTAGTCGCGTGGATGATGGCGAAACTGGTTGTTTGGGCCATCGCAATACTGTCCTTCCTGCCAACGTGGGTACCACTCTACGCTGGTGGCGATTTCTTCACCGGTAGCACATTCCACTGCCAAAGCGCGTACTGAATCACTGCCAAAATCGAGGCCAATTGCAATCGCCATCGTCTTACTCCATCCAAAAATACGGGTATGGATAAACAGTAGTTAGTAGGGATAAAAACCGTCAGGCAGGATTCGCTAATCTTATGGACTAAAATGCTGTGGCATCACAAAGTGTGACGCCGTGCAAATAATCAATGTGGACATTTCTGCCGTAGTTATAGACACTTTTGTTAGCCGATTTTAACGTTGGCACAGTACATATTTTTTACAAAGTGCTTTTCACAAGCGGGGTTGATGGTCCATTACCGCAAACACAGCGGCCCGCAGGGGCGACGGCAATGATGTCTGGCGTAATATGGACAAATTGTTTCTTAGCAGAACATAGGGAGTATTGAAATTATGGCTGAAACGCAAAACGATCCCCTGCTGCCAGGCTATTCGTTTAACGCGCATTTGGTGGCCGGATTAACCCCCATCGAGGCGAACGGATACCTGGATTTTTTTATCGACAGGCCGCTGGGTATGAAGGGCTATATCCTCAATCTCACTATCCGTGGCGAAGGGGTTATCAATAATCAGGGCAAACAATTTGTCTGTCGGCCTGGCGATATTTTGCTGTTTCCGCCCGGAGAAATTCACCACTACGGACGCCATCCTGATGCCAGCGAGTGGTATCACCAGTGGGTTTACTTCCGCCCACGCGCCTACTGGCAGGAGTGGCTGACCTGGCCGGCCATTTTTGCCCAGACTGGATTCTTTCGTCCGGATGAAGCACATCAGCCGCATTTTAACGAACTGTTTGGGCAGATAATCAACGCCGGGCAGGGAGAAGGTCGCTATTCCGAACTGCTGGCGATTAATTTACTGGAACAGTTATTGCTCCGCCGTATGGAAGCCATTAATGAATCGCTGCATCCCCCCATGGACAACCGCGTGCGCGACGCCTGCCAGTACATCAGCGATCACCTGGCGGACAGTAATTTTGATATTGCCAGCGTCGCACAGCACGTCTGCCTGTCGCCTTCCCGTTTGTCGCATCTGTTCCGTCAGCAGTTGGGTATCAGCGTATTAAGCTGGCGCGAGGATCAGCGTATCAGCCAGGCCAAGCTATTGCTGAGTACCACTCGTATGCCCATTGCTACGGTGGGGCGCAATGTTGGCTTTGATGATCAGCTTTATTTTTCTCGCGTTTTCAAAAAATGTACCGGCGCCAGTCCGAGCGAGTTTCGCGCCGGATGTGAATAAAAAGTGAATGATGTGTCCTGAAAGTTGTCATAACTCGCAATCTATTCAGACAATTGATGGCTTGACGAAGTTGAGACGGGTTATCAAAATCCCTGCTTCGTAAATCTGACGGACACATTATGCAAGCATTGCTGGAACACTTTATTCTTCAGTCCGCCCTGTACTCCCTGATCGCCGTACTGCTGGTGGCCTTTCTGGAGTCACTGGCGCTGGTTGGTCTGATTCTGCCCGGTACCGTGATGATGGCGGGGCTGGGGGCGCTGATTGGCAGTGGCGAACTGAACTTCTGGCATGCCTGGCTTGCGGGCATCATGGGTTGCCTGTTGGGGGACTGGATCTCTTTCTGGTTGGGCTGGCGCTTTAAAAAGCCGCTGCACCGTTGGTCGTTCATGAAAAAGAACAAGGCGTTGCTGGATAAAACCGAGCACGCGCTGCATCAGCACAGCATGTTTACCATTCTGGTGGGGCGTTTTGTGGGACCGACGCGTCCGCTGGTGCCAATGGTGGCGGGCATGCTGGATCTGCCTGTCGCTAAATTTATCGTCCCGAATATTATTGGTTGCATACTGTGGCCGCCGTTCTACTTCCTGCCGGGGATCCTGGCGGGGGCGGCAATTGATATTCCTTCTGAGATGCAGAGCGGGGATTTCAAATGGTTGCTGCTGGCGACGGCGCTGTTGCTATGGGTAGGGGGCTGGTTTTGCTGGCGACTGTGGCGTAGCGGCAAAGCGGCAGTCGATCGCTTAACCGCGTATTTCCCCCGCAGCCGTTTACTGTATCTGGCGCCGTTGACGCTTGGGATCGGCGTGGTTGCGCTGGTGGCGTTACTGCGCCATCCGCTGATGCCGGTGTATATTGATATTCTGCGTAAAGTCGTGGGTTTCTGACGATTCTTTTGCCGGATGGCGCTGACGCTTATCCGGCCTGGGAAATCAATCACTCGGCTTTGATGCCCAGGAGCGTCGAGGCGCTGGCCTGACCGCTTAATAACTCATCCGTTTTGCCCTGCCAGGCGATGCGCCCGTCGGCGACCACAATCGAACGGGACGCAATTCGCGCCGCATCTTCTACGCTGTGGGACACCATCAGCAAGGTAAGCTGTTTATCGCGACAGACCTCGGCAACCAGCGTTAACATCTCCTGGCGCAGGGCGGGATCGAGCGCAGAGAACGGTTCATCAAGCAGCAAAATGGGTTGTTCCCGCACCAGGCAACGCGCCAGCGCTACGCGCTGTCGCTGACCGCCGGAAAGCTCACCGGGGAGGCGCTCCAGCAGTGAGTCGATCCCCATTTGCTGGGCGATGTGATGCATTTTCTCCCGCTGCGATGCGTTCAGCTTCAATCCCGGGTTAAGGCCCAGGCCGATGTTTTGCTGCACGCTCAGGTGGCTGAACAGGTTATTTTCCTGAAACAGCATCGAAACGGGGCGACGTGAGGGAGGCGTGGCGGTGTGATCTTCACCTTCAATCAACATGGTACCGCTGGCAGGCGTGAGAAAGCCGGCGATCAGATTCAGCAGCGTACTTTTCCCGGCGCCGCTGGGCCCGAGGATCGCGACCTGCTCACCGCGCGCGATCGACAGCGTAAAGCGCATCGGCAAATGGTGATAAAGCCATGTGATATCAATCAGTTTTAACATTTCGACCCGGCAATTTCTCAATAACGGTAAACAGCGTAAAGCACAGGATCAGCAGCAATAACGCCGTAACTGCGCCATCCTGACTGCGATAAGAGCCAATCTGCTGATATAAATAAAACGGCAGGGTGCGGAAATCCTCATTACCAAATAGCGCGACCACGCCAAAATCGCCAATCGACAGCACGCAGGCAAAAGCCATCGCCTGCGCCAGCGGGCGCTTCAGGGCACGCAGTTCAACCACTTTCAGGCGCGACCATCCCTCAATTCCCAACGACTGGCACAACATACTGTAGCGGGTGGTGACGTCCCGCATTGGGTTTTCCAGCACCTTCAGCGCGTAAGGGATCGCCATCAGCGCATTGGTAAAAATGACAACCCCGTCGGCTGATTCGGGGAGTCCAATGGTGTTATTGAGCAGCAGAAAGAAGCCGGTTGCCAGCACGATGCCCGGCATGGCGAGGATCATCATGCCGCTAAGTTCCAGCATCTGACCAGCCAGCACCTGCTGTCGGGCACGCAGTTCACGACTGCTCCATAACAGCATCATGGTGAGAACTACGCACAACGCACCTGCCGCCAGCGCAATTCGTAGTGAGGTTCCCAGTGCGTGCCACAGTACAGGTTGCTTAAGAACATCCAGCATATGGCGGTTAATACCATCGACAATTACCGCCAGCAGCGGCGGCAGCAGTAGCAGCAGGGCCAGAATAATCAGCAGCGCGTCTGCCAGGCGGCTGTGCAGACGATCGTCGGGATCGCGCCAGCCCTGAACCAGCGTGGTACCGGGGGCAATCGCGCGGCTCAGACGTTGGCTGAAGAGCACCAGCGCTAAACAACAAACCATCTGGATCAACGCCAGCATGGCGGCGCGGGCGGGATCGTAATCAAAGTTCAGCGCCTGATAAATCGCCAGCTCGATGGTAGTGGCCTGCGGTCCGCCGCCTAGCGACAAAACGGTGGCGAAGCTGGCGAAACAGAGCATAAAGATGAGCGCCGCGACGGGAAGGATTTGCCGACGCAGCCACGGCCATTCAACAAAGCGGAAGAAATGCCAGCCGCGCAGACCTAACTGAGCGGCTAACTGTCGCTGTTCGCCGGGAATATTCTCCAGCGACTGCAACAGCAGACGACTGGCCATCGGCAGATTGAAAAAGACGTGCGCCAGCAGAATGCCCTGCAGACCGTACGGCGAAAACGTCCATTCCAGCCCGAATGTATGCCAGATCGAGGCCAGCCAGCCCTGACGACCGTACACGCTAAGAATACCGAAGACCGCGACCAGCACTGGCAGGATTAACGTCATCGCGCACAGGCGCAGCAGCGCCAGTCGTCCTGGAAAACGGCGGCGATAGAGCGCTCTGGCAAGGAAAATCGCCGGGATGACCGACAGCACTGCGGATAAAAAAGCCTGCCAGAAAGAAAAGCGCACCACGTGCCACAGGTAGTCGTCTTGCCACAGTGAGAGCCACTCCCCCCGTGGGGCGTTAAACCACAGCGCCAGAAACGCGGCCAGGGCAACGGCCACCATCAGCGTGGCGGCGGTAAGCCCTGGAACCAGCCAGCCGGGAATTAACGGCTGACGGCGCGTTGCCATTCGCTAATCCATGCCTGGCGTTGAGCCGCAACCTGCTGCGGCGTAAATTCCAGCGCGGTGGCTGGCTTATTCAGTTGCTCGAATCCAGACGGTAGGGCGACCTGGGTTACCGGATACATCCAGTTGCCGGTCGGAATCGCGTTCTGGAAGGCCGGAGACACCATAAACTTGAGGAATTTCTCGGCCAGTTCCGGCTGTTTGCTGGCCGCAGTACGGGCGGCGACTTCTACCTGCAAATAGTGGCCTTCGCTAAAGTTGGCTGCGGCGTAGTTGTCTTTTTTCTCGGCGATGATGTGATAGGCCGGAGAGGTGGTGTAGCTGAGTACCAGGTCGCTTTCGCCCTTCAGGAACAGGCCGTAGGCTTCACTCCAGCCCTTGGTGACCGTGACGGTTTTTGCCGAAAGCGCGCGCCAGGCCTCCGGCGCCTTATCGCCATAGACTTTCTGCATCCATAGCAGCAGGCCCAGCCCCGGCGTGCTGGTACGCGGGTCCTGATAAATGACGCGCCATTTTTGATCGCTCTCTACCAGTTCTTTCAGGCTTTTGGGCGGATTCTTCAGCTTGTTCTTATCATAAACGAAGGCGAAATAGCCGTAATCAAACGGAACGAAGGTATCGTTTTTCCAGCCGCCGGGCACGTTTACGGCTTCACTTGCTACACCGCTTTTGGCAAACAGTTTAGTTTGGGTGGCGGCTTCCAGAAGGTTGTTATCGAGGCCCAGTACAACGTCAGCTTTACTGTTTTTTCCTTCCATGCGCAGGCGGTTAAGCAGCGAGACGCCATCTTCCAGCGCGACCAGTTTCAGTTCACAGTTGCAGTCAGCTTCAAAGGCTTTTTTTATTGTCGGGCCCGGGCCCCAGTCAGCTGCGAACGAGTCGTAGGTATATACGGTCAGTACAGGTTTGGCGAAAGCAGGCGCTGCGCACAGCAGTAAAAGCGGAAGACATTTTTTAAACACTTTGCACCTCATAAAGTTGGGTGGCAAAGGACTTGAGTTGCAGCCTCAAATCCCTTCGCCGGCATTATCCGGATCAGGTTCGACGGGTATCTCTCAGCCCATACACTTCATCATTCACGCTGCCTCTGTGTTGGCTGCGTTACTCGGCCCATCTCCGGGCCTCGCCCCTTCGGGGCCGCTGCAAGCAGCGTTCAAATCTGCTCCCGGCAGATTTGTCGCTCACCCCAGTTACATAGTTATCTATGCTCCTGGGGACTCACTCGCTTGCCGCCTTGATGCAGCGTGAATGATTTTGTGTATGTTTTTATTTAGCACCCCGTTGAGAACGGCGTTAGTGTAATGATTTTGTTGCTATGCGGCAATCAAGAGCCGGATCTAAGGATCCGGTGGTGCAAACCACGCTGATTTAAAATCAAACCAGCCGAGGGTATTCATGCGTAACCCGCGCATACTGCGCTGTCCCTGAATGATCAGCCAGTGGTGGATTAATGGCACAATGGCCTTTGTGGCGAGCAGCTGTTGGCACCATGCCGCCAGGCTCATTTCGCCCGTTCGCCAGCGGGCCGCATCGTTTTCCCAGTCCCGCGAGATACAGTTTTGCAGTAACGGGACTTCGCACAAATGGGCGAACAGCGAGAAATCCAGCGGTAGGGTAAAGTTGGCGCTGTTGAGCCAGATATCGCTGACGATTTCACCCGCATGCCATTGATCGTAGTCGATCTCCTGAATATTTAACTGTACCTGATGCTCTGCCAGCAACGTCTTCATGATCTGCGCGATAATCCGATGTTCGATGTGATCGCGATAGTAGGTGATCGTCAGCGTTTCCAGTCCGGCGGGTTTTTCACCATGGCCGGGTTTGGCATGGTGCCAGCGGGGGAGCAAACCGTAGGCGGGAAACCACAGTCGCTGGAACTGTTCGTCGGCGTGGCAGATGAGATGGGTTGGTGAAAGAACGCGGCTAACCCAATCGCGAACCTCCTGATTAGCGCCACGGTGGGTGCGCGCATCAAACAGCAGGTAGTAGCAACCTTCTTCGAGGCGGCTTTCGATCGCCTTTTCATCCTCCGTGGGGCCTTTTAGCGTCAACCCACCGCCAGGCTCTTCGCCGATATCGGGTAACACCCAAACGTTAACTTCGTCGATCAGCGCCCGGTAGCCAAAGTAATCATCAAATGCATGAATTTTCAGTTGGTTATTGGTATTGCGCATCACCGCATAGGGACCAGTGCCAATCGGGTGGCTGGAGAAGTTGCTGAGCGTCTCCCATTCTCGCGGCAGGATCATGGCGGGGACTTGCCCCAATAGCCAGGGAAGCCAGCGGTCGGGTTGGGCGAGATGGATATCCAGCGTCCAGTCCGTGGGAGAAACGATCTGCGTGATGTGCGAGTACAGCGGCAGGGCGTTAATGCGCATCAGCGAGGTGATGACATCTTCCATTTCCAGTTCGCGGCCATGATGAAAATGAATCCCCGGACGCAGGAAGAATCGCCAGTGTAACGGTGAAATCTGCTGCCAGTGATGGGCGATGTCCGCTTCCAGTTCCCCATTTTCCTCATTTACCCGAATTAAGGCGCTGAAGATTTGCCGGGCGATATGAGTTTCTGAACGGCGTAGCGCCGTACCGGGAAGCAGGTTGTGCATGGGACGATAATAGAGAACGCGCATGATGTGCCGCCCCTGGCGAAAACTGCGCCCCAGGTGAGAAACCAGCATCTGTCGTACGGCCGTTTTGTCACCGACCAGCTGCACCAGTTGATCGATGCGATCCTGTTCCAGCAGGTCTTCTGCCCGCTGCTGCTGGAGTGCCAGCCCGGTATAGAGGAAAGTCAGGCGCGAGCGTTTACCTCGCCCCACTTCGGCTTCCCACGTTAACCAGCCGCGTTCTTGCATGGTATTGAGCAGGGTACGCATATGGCGGCGCGAACAACTCAGCAGCTCCGCCAGCTCGTTCAGCGTCGTGTCTTGCGTTTTGCCGTCACAGCATTGCCACAGACGGATGAACTGTTGTTGCAGACGACCAGAAGACATAAAAGGGGAACTCCTGCGAAAAACTCAGCAATTTTATTATCCCTATATTAAGCCAATAATAGATTCCGATGAAGCGATGAGACAACGAAGGGGTCATCTATGCGTCAGTTCTGGTTGAAATACTTTACCGCGACAGAAACATCGTCCTGGTTGGCTTGCCTGAGCGCACCGCAGCGCTTAAAGATGCTCGAAGAACTGATGCAGTGGGAGGTGACAGCCTGACTCCTGAATTGGGAATTGCAGACATCATGTGTGACTGAGTATTGGTGTTAATCGCCGCGCCAGCAGATAATCACTGCTGGCTTTTTTTGTTTCTGCTGCGCTAAAAGGAACTGTAATGCTCTGGATTATGACCATGGGACGGCGCCTCAACGGCGTTTACGCGGCATTTATGCTGGTCGCTTTTATGATGGGCGTAGCAGGTGCATTGCAGGCACCCACGCTGAGCTTGTTCCTGAGCCGTGAAGTCGGGGCGCAGCCGTTTTGGGTCGGGCTGTTTTATACCGTCAATGCGATTGTCGGGATCGTTGTCAGCCTTGGCCTCGCGAAACGATCCGACAGCCAGGGCGACAGGCGCAAGCTGATCATGTTTTGCTGCCTGATGGCAATTGGAAACGCGCTGCTGTTTGCGTTTAATCGCCACTATCTCACGCTTATCACCTGCGGTGTACTGCTGGCCTCGCTGGCGAATACCGCCATGCCGCAACTGTTTGCGCTGGCGCGGGAATACGCTGATAACTCCGCGCGTGAAGTGGTGATGTTTAGCTCGGTGATGCGTGCGCAGCTTTCGCTGGCCTGGGTAATTGGACCGCCGCTGGCCTTCATGCTGGCGCTGAATTACGGCTTTACGGCGATGTTTTCCATTGCCGCAGGGATTTTCGCCATTAGCCTGGTGCTGATTGCGCTGATACTGCCGTCAGTCACACGGGTGGAGCAACCTGTTGACGTACCGCTGGAACAGACCGGTGGTTGGCAGGACAAAAATGTGCGCATGTTGTTTATTGCCTCCACGCTGATGTGGACCTGCAATACCATGTACATCATCGATATGCCGCTGTGGATAAGCCTTGAGCTGGGGTTACCGGACAAGCTGGCCGGTATCCTGATGGGGACGGCGGCTGGGCTGGAAATTCCGGCGATGATCCTGGCGGGCTACTATGTGAAGCGCTTTGGCAAACGGCGAATGATGATCGCGGCCGTCGCGGCGGGCGTACTGTTTTATCTTGGTTTGATCTTCTTTCACAGCCGCACGGCGCTGCTGGTGCTGCAATTATTTAATGCAGTATTTATCGGTATCATCGCCGGGATAGGAATGCTGTGGTTTCAGGATCTTATGCCCGGGCGTGCGGGGTCAGCGACCACATTATTTACCAACAGTATTTCAACGGGGGTCATTCTCGCGGGAGTGATTCAGGGGGCTATTGCGCAAAGCTACGGTCACTTTGCCGTCTATTGGGTGATTGCGGCGATTTCTGTGGTCACGCTGGTGATGACCGGGCGGGTAAAGGACGTTTGATTTTTGGAGTGCCGGATGCGCTGCGCTTATCCGGCACCACAAGGACTAGCGCATAAACGCTGGCTGCTTGTCTTCGTACTCGGTGATGGCTGCTTCATGCTGCAGCGTCAGCCCGATGCTGTCCAGACCGTTCAGCATGCAGTGGCGGCGGAAGTCGTCGATTTTAAAGCTGTAGGACTTATCGCCCGCTTTCACCACCTGCGCTTGCAGATCCACTTCAAATTTAATGCCCGGATTGGCTTTCACCAGGGCGAACATTTCATCTACCTGCGCGTCGCTCAGGGTCACCGGCAGCAGTTGGTTATTGAAGCTGTTGCCGTAGAAGATGTCGGCGAAGCTTGGCGCGATCACTACTTTAAAGCCGTAATCGGTCAGCGCCCATGGCGCATGTTCACGGGAAGAGCCGCAGCCAAAGTTTTCCCGCGCCAGCAGAATTGACGCGCCTTTATATTCCGGGAAGTTCAGTACGAACTCTGGGTTAGGCTGTTGCCCTTTTTCATCCAGAAAACGCCAGTCGTTAAACAGATGAGCGCCAAAACCGGTGCGCGTAACCTTCTGCAAAAACTGTTTGGGAATAATCGCGTCGGTATCCACGTTGGCGGCATCCAGTGGGACAACCAGGCCGGTATGTTGGGTAAATTTCTCTGCCATGGTAGTTTCCTTATTTGATGCTGCGAATGTCGGCAAAATGACCGGTAACGGCGGCAGCGGCGGCCATGGCCGGGCTGACTAAGTGCGTGCGACCACCGCGGCCCTGGCGGCCTTCAAAGTTACGGTTGCTGGTGGATGCACAGCGCTCGCCTGGGTTCAGGCGGTCATTGTTCATGGCCAGACACATGGAACAGCCCGGTAAACGCCATTCAAACCCGGCTTCGATGAAGATCTTGTCCAGACCTTCCGCTTCAGCCTGCGCTTTCACCGGACCAGAACCCGGCACAACCAGCGCCTGTACGCCTGGCGCAACTTTGCGCCCTTTGGCGATTTGGGCCGCAGCGCGTAAATCTTCAATACGCGAGTTGGTACAGGAACCGATAAACACTTTATCAATAGCCACTTCTGTTAACGGAATACCCGGTTTCAGCCCCATATATGCCAGCGCTTTTTCAGCCGATGCGCGCTCAACGGGATCGGAAAATGACGCCGGGTCGGGAATATTATCGTTCACCGAGATGACCTGACCCGGGTTCGTACCCCAAGTGACCTGCGGTGCGATTTCTTCTGCCTGCAGGGTAACGACGGTATCAAACGTCGCGTTGTCGTCGGTTTTCAGCGTTTTCCAGTACGCAACCGCGTTGGTAAAATTCTCACCCTTCGGTGCGTGTAAACGCCCCTGCACATAGTTAAAGGTGGTTTCATCCGGTGCGACCAGACCCGCTTTGGCGCCCATTTCAATGGCCATGTTGCACAGGGTCATACGGCCTTCCATGCTCAGCGCACGGATGGCTTCGCCACAAAATTCAACGACGTGTCCGGTACCGCCTGCACTACCGGTTTTACCGATAATCGCCAGCACGATATCTTTGGCGGTAATGCCAGGTGCTGCTGTGCCGCTAACTTCAATCTTCATGGTTTTGGCACGCCCCTGTTTCAGGGTCTGCGTCGCCAGAACGTGTTCAACTTCAGAGGTGCCAATACCAAAGGCCAGCGCGCCAAACGCGCCGTGTGTGGCGGTGTGGGAGTCGCCGCAAACGATGGTCATACCCGGCAACGTTACGCCTTGCTCAGGCCCCATCACGTGAACGATCCCCTGGTACGGGTGGTTCAGGTCGTACAGTTCGACGCCAAACTCATTGCAGTTTTTGATCAATTCCTGCATCTGAATGCGCGCCATTTCGCCGGAAGCGTTAATGTCTTTGGTTTGCGTGGAGACGTTATGGTCCATGGTGGCAAAGGTTTTACCCGGCTGGCGCACCTGACGTCCATGCGCACGCAGGCCATCAAACGCCTGCGGAGAGGTCACTTCATGCACCAGATGTCTGTCGATATACAACAGCGGGGTTTCGTTTTGCGCTTCGTAGACGACGTGCGCATCGAACAATTTTTCGTATAACGTTTTGGCCATGATTACACCCCTTCTGCGACGTAACGGGCAATAATGTCACCCATTTCATCGGTACCGACTGCGGCAGCGCCACGGGCTAAGTCACCGGTGCGAATGCCTTCTTCTAATGCGCGGTTGATGGCGCTCTCAATTGCGGTTGCCGCATCATTGGCGTCCAGGCTGTAGCGCAGCAGCAGCGCCAGCGAAAGGATTTGGGCGATAGGGTTAGCAATGTTTTTCCCGGCGATGTCTGGAGCGGAGCCGCCAGCGGGCTCGTACAGACCAAAGCCCTGCTCATTCAGGCTGGCGGACGGTAACATCCCCATTGATCCGGTAATCATGGCGCATTCGTCAGACAGAATGTCGCCAAACAGGTTGGAGCACAGCAGCACGTCGAACTGGGATGGATCTTTGATCAACTGCATCGTCGCGTTGTCGATGTACATATGCGCCAGCTCAACGTCCGGATATTCATTAGCAATTTCATTGACGATTTGGCGCCACAGAATAGACGTTTGCAGTACGTTGGCTTTATCAATCGACGTGACTTTGCGGCGACGCTGGCGAGCAGATTCAAACGCGATACGTGCGATACGCTCGATCTCGAAACGGTGATAAACCTCGGTATCAAAGGCTTTTTCATGTTGTCCGCTGCCTTCGCGGCCTTTTGGCTGACCGAAGTAGATACCGCCGGTCAGTTCGCGCACGCACAGGATGTCGAAACCGTTCGCGGCAATATCTGCGCGCAGAGGGCAAAATGCTTCCAGCCCCTGGTACAGCTTAGCCGGGCGCAGGTTGCTGAATAATTTGAAGTGTTTACGCAACGGCAGCAGCGCGCCGCGTTCAGGCTGCTGATTGGGTGGCAGATTTTCCCATTTCGGACCGCCAACGGAGCCAAACAGAATGGCGTCAGCTTGCTCACAGCCTTCAACCGTCGCTGGCGGCAGCGGCTGACCATGGTTATCGATAGCGGCACCCCCCACGTCGTAGTGGCTGGTGGTAATGCGCATGTTAAAACGGTTGCGGATTGCGTCCAGTACCTTCAGGGCTTGCGCCATCACTTCCGGGCCAATACCGTCGCCCGGCAAAACAGCAATATGATAATTCTTCGACATCACACGGTTTCCTTGTTGTTCTCGTTGTTCTGAGCTTTGCGTTGCAATTCTTTTTCGACTTCTTCGGCGCGCCAAATGTTGTTCAGCACATGAACCATCGCTTTCGCGGACGATTCGACGATATCTGTTGCCAGACCGACGCCGTGGAAGCGGCGACCGTTATAATTAGCAACGATATCCACCTGGCCCAGCGCATCTTTACCGTGCCCTTTGGCGGTCAGGCTGTATTTCACCAGTTCGATGTTGTACTCGGTCACACGGTTGATGGCCTGATAAATGGCATCGACCGGACCGTTACCGTTCGCCGCTTCGGCTTTGACTTCTTCACCGCAGGCCAGCTTGACGGAGGCAGTGGCGATGTCATTTGAGCCGGACTGCACGCTGAAGTAATCCAGACGGAAATGCTCCGGCTCTTCCTGCTGTTTATTAATAAAGGCCAGCGCTTCCAGGTCGTAATCAAATACCTGACCCTTTTTATCCGCCAGCTTCAGGAATGCGTCGTACAGGTTGTCCAGGTTGTATTCGTTCTCTTTATATCCCATCTCGTCCATACGGTGTTTCACCGCGGCGCGTCCGGAACGGGAAGTCAGATTCAACTGCACCTGGTTCAGACCGATGGATTCAGGCGTCATGATTTCGTAGTTTTCACGATTTTTCAGTACGCCGTCCTGATGGATGCCAGAGGAGTGGGCAAAGGCGCCGCTACCGACAATGGCTTTGTTGGCCGGAATGGGCATGTTGCAGATTTGGCTGACTAACTGACTGGTACGCCAGATTTCCTGGTGATTAATGCGGGTCTGTACGTTCAGGATATCTTTGCGCACTTTGATCGCCATGATCACTTCTTCCAGTGAGCAGTTACCGGCGCGTTCGCCGATACCGTTCATCGCGCCTTCCACCTGGCGAGCGCCGGCGTGGACGGCCGCCAACGCGTTGCCAACGCCCAGACCTAAATCATCATGGGTGTGCACGGAGATGATGGCTTTATCGATATTCGGTACGCGTTCATACAGACCAGAAATGATTGCTCCGAATTCGAAAGGCATGGTGTAGCCAACGGTATCGGGGATATTGATAGTTTTGGCACCCGCATTAATCGCGGCTTCGACCACGCGGGCCAGATCGGCAATAGGGGTACGGCCAGCATCCTCGCATGAGAACTCCACGTCATCCGTATAATTACGCGCACGCTTCACCATGTAGACTGCTCGCTCGATCACTTCATCCAACGTGCTGCGCAGTTTCGTCGCGATATGCATCGGCGAGGTGGCGATGAACGTATGAATGCGGAAGGCCCCAGCGACCTTCAGAGATTCTGCGGCAACGTCGATATCTTTTTCTACGCAGCGGGCTAAGGCGCAAACGCGGCTGTTCTTCACCTGACGAGCGATGGTTTGTACGGACTCAAAGTCACCCGGTGAAGAGACCGGAAAACCGACCTCCATCACGTCAACGCCCATACGCTCGAGGGCCAGCGCAATCTGCAGTTTTTCTTTCACACTCAGGCTCGCCTGTAACGCCTGTTCACCGTCACGTAAGGTGGTATCGAAAATAATGACTTGCTGGCTCATGGTTTAGGTCCTTGGTCTTTAGGGCGCCTTGCTTCGAGCATAAAAAAACCCGCGCAACGGCGCGGGTTTTTTGTCTTAACTGGAGCTGACTTAATGCTGAATGTCGTCCACCAGTCTACCGCGCAATGAGAATGCGTTTAGTAGTAGTAGACCGATAAAACGAGCAATGTAAGTCATCAATCAAGCTCCAGGCGAATGCGATATGCTTTTAGTGGTACTGGATATGAAGACTGATGTCAACCCCATTCCCTGCAAATGCTCCCGTTAAGGGGGGGGAGTTTATGATAAACTTAAGCGAATTGTGCTGAATTTCTCAGGGTATATTAAATTAATCATCTGATCGTTGAACATGTTTTTCACGGTTTGACATATTTAAGCATATTTATTTGCATTTATGGTCACGAAGAACTGAAGATAACGCCTCGTTTGGGATTCCATATCTTTATGATTTATCAGAATTTATAGCTATTCTGAATGGATTGAATCAATGTGCCACCCTATAATTGATAAATTAATGTTAACTTTTAATGTGTTAATAATAGAAATGTTTAATTAAAACTTAAAAACGTATTCACTGTGCGCATGATTGTGTATTCGCCACGCTTATGGTTATATTGTTTTCGAAATTTAAACATATGAATCATCGCGCAGTGACATCTGCCACACTACGTTTGTAGTGTTTTTTTGTACATTTAGATTTGTGCCTTTATGTTTTCCTAATTTTAATGTTTTTCCTTTTTCTTATTTTATATGCATGGTAAATCATATTAACGGAGATTATTTCTGCACTCCGTCTGGGAAAAGGGAGTTTAGAGTGACAGTGGAGTTAAATATGCCAGAAGTAAAAATAATAGATAAATCTAATCTCATAGAGATGGGGAAGCCACAGCTTCGCATGGTTGATCTTAATTTATTAACTGTTTTTGATGCGGTGATGCAGGAACAAAATATTACGCGTGCTGCACATACGCTGGGGATGTCGCAACCCGCTGTCAGTAATGCGGTGGCACGCCTGAAAGTCATGTTTAACGATGAGCTTTTTGTTCGTTATGGCCGTGGAATCCAGCCGACAGCAAGAGCCTTCCAGCTGTTTGGCTCCGTTCGTCAGGCTTTACAATTAGTGCAGAATGAACTGCCTGGTTCCGGCTTTGAACCTACCAGCAGCGAGCGTGTATTCAATCTTTGCGTATGCAGTCCATTGGATAATATTCTTACTTCGTTGATTTATAATCGGGTTGAGCAAGTCGCACCGAACATCAATGTCGTTTTTAAATCCTCACTAAATCTAAATACCGAGCACCAATTACGTTATCAGGAAACTGAGTTTGTTATTAGCTATGAAGAATTCCGTCGTCCGGAATTTACCAGTGTTCCGTTATTCAATGACGAAATGGTGTTAGTGGCAAGTAAAAAACATCCGCGCATTAGTGGCCCATTGCTGGAAAGCAATCTCTATCATGAACAGCATGCCGTGGTTTCGCTTGATCGCTTCGCCTCATTCAGCCAGCCGTGGTATGACACACCGGATAAACAATCCTGCGTGGCTTATCAGGGAATGGCATTAATCAGCGTGCTTAATATTGTGTCGCAAACGCACCTGGTCTCTATTGCGCCGCGTTGGTTGGCGGAAGAGTTCGCCGATTCTTTAGAACTGCAGATATTGCCTTTACCTTTAAAATTGAATAGCCGCACATGTTATCTTTCCTGGCATGAGGCTGCGGGGCGCGATAAAGGACATCAATGGATGGAAGAACTGTTGGTCTCCGTCTGTAAGAAGTAGCCGCTGGCAGAATAAATCGGGGAATACATCTGGTTTATTCTGCTTTTATCTTTATATCTAAAATTTTGTGCTGAACTCGACTTTTTACGTATGTCCGAAAGTGTAAAAAAATAGACTAATTGCTGTAAGTCCCCCTTTTTAAGCGATTATTTATCATATCAATTGCTTATGCTGGTTTAATTCTCCATTTATTCAATTCTTACCTCCGTTTTATTCTTATTTACTCCAGTGCCACCCCTTCGGAGTCAATTGCCATGCGTCATCGTCAGCGGTTAATGTGTTGTTAAACCGTAATTCATTATAAGAGTGAGGCAAGCCATGGATATGTTGTCTGGAGCCGAGATGGTCGTCCGATCGCTTATCGATCAGGGTGTGAAGCAGGTATTCGGTTATCCCGGGGGGGCCGTCCTCGATATTTATGATGCATTGCATACGGTCGGCGGTATTGATCATGTGTTAGTCCGTCATGAGCAAGCCGCGGTACATATGGCTGATGGCCTGGCGCGTGCCACAGGAGAAGTGGGCGTCGTTTTGGTCACTTCCGGACCAGGAGCAACCAATGCGATCACCGGGATTGCAACGGCATATATGGATTCCATTCCGCTGGTGATCCTCTCTGGCCAGGTCGCCACTTCCCTGATTGGCTACGATGCCTTCCAGGAGTGCGACATGGTGGGTATATCCCGCCCGGTGGTAAAACACAGTTTTCTGGTTAAACAAACGGAAGATATCCCGCAGGTGCTGAAAAAAGCCTTCTGGCTGGCGGCAAGCGGTCGTCCGGGGCCGGTGGTGGTGGATTTGCCGAAAGATATTCTGAATCCGGCGAAAAAACTGCCTTATAGCTGGCCGGAGTCGGTGAGTATGCGTTCGTATAACCCGACAACGACCGGGCACAAAGGACAGATAAAACGTGCTTTGCAGACGCTGGTCGCGGCGAAGAAACCGGTTGTCTATGTTGGTGGTGGCGCGGTGAATGCCGCCTGTCACGAACAACTGGGGCAAATTGCCGAAGCACTCAATCTGCCGGTTGTCTCCTCGCTGATGGGGTTAGGCGCGTTTCCGGCCACGCATCGCCAGGCGCTGGGAATGTTGGGCATGCATGGTACTTACGAAGCGAATATGACCATGCATCATTCTGATGTGATCTTTGCCGTCGGCGTTCGTTTTGACGATCGAACGACCAATAACCTGGCAAAATATTGCCCGAATGCGACCGTGCTGCATATCGACATCGATCCGACCTCAATTTCAAAAACCGTCACTGCGGATATTCCGATTGTGGGCGATGCTCGCCTGGTGCTGGATCAGATGCTTGAACTGCTGCCGCAGGAGAAATCGCAGCAGCCGCTGGATGATAACCGTGACTGGTGGCAACAGATCGAACACTGGCGCGCTCGTCAGTGCCTGAAATACGACACGCAAAGTGAAAGTATTAAACCGCAGGCGGTGATTGAAACCATCTGGCGTCTGACGAAAGGGGATGCATACGTGACCTCTGACGTTGGTCAGCATCAAATGTTTGCCGCACTTTACTATCCGTTCGATAAACCACGCCGCTGGATTAACTCAGGCGGCCTCGGCACCATGGGATTCGGTTTACCCGCGGCGTTAGGGGTGAAAATGGCGCTGCCGGATGAAACAGTGGTGTGCGTTACCGGGGATGGCAGCATTCAGATGAACATCCAGGAACTGTCGACGGCGCTGCAATATGAGCTACCGGTACTGGTGCTCAACCTTAACAACCGCTATCTCGGCATGGTCAAACAGTGGCAGGACATGATTTACTCCGGGCGTCACTCCCAGTCTTACATGCAGTCGCTACCCGATTTTGTGCGCCTTGCTGAAGCTTATGGGCATATCGGTATCCAGATTAATCATCCAGGCGAACTGGAGAGCAAGCTGGGCGAAGCGCTGGAACATGTGCGTAACCATCGCCTGGTGTTTGTTGATGTCACCGTCGACGGCAGTGAGCATGTCTATCCGATGCAGATTCGTGGGGGCGGGATGGACGAAATGTGGTTAAGTAAAACGGAGAGGACCTGATTATGCGCCGGATATTATCAGTATTGCTGGAAAACGAGTCGGGTGCATTGTCACGTGTGATTGGCCTCTTCGCCCAGCGCGGATACAACATTGAAAGCCTGACCGTCGCGCCGACTGACGACCCGACCTTATCGCGGATGACGATTCAAACGGTAGGGGATGAGAAAGTCCTGGAGCAGATCGAAAAGCAGCTACACAAACTGGTGGATGTTTTGCGCGTCAGCGAACTGGGGCAGGGCGCCCACGTTGAACGAGAAATCATGCTGGTGAAAATCCAGGCCAGCGGCTATGGCCGGGAAGAGGTGAAACGCAACACGGAGATATTCCGTGGGCAAATCATCGATGTTACGCCGTCGATCTACACCGTACAGCTGGCGGGCACCAGCGATAAGCTGGATGCGTTTCTGGCAACGCTACGGGAAGTCGCCAAAATCGTGGAAGTTGCCCGTTCCGGCGTGGTGGGGCTTTCCCGCGGCGATAAAATTATGCGCTAACGCTTACCTGACCTACGCGAGATGCATTGGCTATCGGTTGCTTTTTTTTGCGAAATCAGCAGTAACCAGAGACAAAAGCGGTTGCCGCAGTCATTATTCTGCGCTTAGATGTTAAGAAGTTTAACCCATGCCATCTCAAAGGTTATGGTTTGTACATTTTACGCAAGGGGCAATTGTGAAACTGGATGAAATCGCTCGGTTGGCCGGCGTTTCGCGAACGACTGCAAGCTACGTTATTAACGGCAAAGCAAAGCAATACCGCGTAAGCGACAAAACGGTTGAAAAAGTCATGGCGGTGGTGCGTGAGCATAATTACCACCCGAATGCCGTGGCGGCCGGGCTGCGTGCTGGACGCACACGTTCTATCGGGCTGGTGATCCCGGATCTCGAGAACACGAGCTATACCCGGATCGCAAACTATCTGGAGCGCCAGGCGCGTCAGCGCGGGTATCAACTACTGATAGCCTGCTCTGAAGATCAGCCTGATAACGAAATGCGCTGTATTGAGCATCTTTTACAACGTCAGGTTGATGCCATTATCGTTTCGACTTCCTTGCCGCCTGAACATCCGTTTTATCAGCGCTGGGCGAACAGTTCATTCCCGATTGTGGCGCTGGATCGCGCGCTGGATCGTGAACATTTCACCAGCGTGGTGGGCGCAGACCAGGATGATGCGCAGATGCTGGCGGAGGAGTTACGTAAATTCCCTGCTGAAACCGTGCTCTATCTGGGGGCGCTTCCTGAATTGTCCGTCAGTTTCCTGCGCGAACAGGGTTTCCGTACCGCGTGGAAGGACGATCCGCGTGAAGTGCATTTTCTCTATGCCAACAGCTATGAGCGGGAGGCGGCCGCGCAGTTATTTGATAAATGGCTGGAAACGCATCCAATGCCTCAGGCGCTGTTTACCACGTCGTTTGCCCTGTTGCAGGGGGTGATGGATGTGACCCTGCGCCGCGACGGGCAGTTACCGTCTGATTTAGCGATTGCGACTTTTGGCGACCACGAGCTGCTCGACTTCCTGCAGTGCCCGGTACTGGCGGTGGCGCAGCGCCATCGAGATGTCGCGGAACGCGTGCTGGAGATTGTGTTGGCAAGCCTGGATGAGCCGCGTAAACCCAAACCAGGTTTAACGCGTATACGGCGTAATCTGTACCGTCGCGGTATTCTAAGCCGTAACTAAGTTGCCTCAATTGATGATGTCGGCGGATAAGCCTCTGACATCATCAATTATCCCGTTCTCGGAAATAACCGCATTATAATTAAGAATATTCTTTAGAATTATCTGAAATTGATTCTTCTATTATGCCGAATTAAAAATGCAACTATCCATTTTTGGGTAATTGAGACGTAACGATGCGTTACGGTTGTATTATTTTGTTACAAGCATGTAGGGATTTGCCGAATTAACAAACACTTTACTGGTGTGTTGCGACAATCTCGCCCTTATCTCGCTCCTGTGCGGCGTACAGACTGATTAACTGGTACTGTTATCTCGCTGCATATTGTCCTAAAATGCCGCTCGCGTCGCAAACTGACACTTTATATTTTTCTTTTGATGATATTCAGTTGTTTTAAACAATCATGAGTTGTTGGATTTTTTTCTTACAAATATTCATGACGTTAATTTGCTTCGTTTGCTGTACGGAATTTGTTCAACGCTGATATTAGCCGTAAACAATGGGTTTTTTGCTCCGCTAAGCGCCGTGACTTGCTTGACAAGGTTTTCCTCCGCTCCGTAAACTCCTTTAAGTGGGAATTTGTGGGATAAAGTGGTAATCGGGGGTGAGGCTGGCATGTTCCGGGGAGCAACGTTAGTTAATCTCGACAGTAAAGGGCGCTTATCTGTGCCTACCCGTTATCGGGATCAACTGCTCGAGAGCGCTACCGGTCAAATGGTTTGCACCATTGACATCCATCACCCGTGCCTGCTGCTGTACCCCCTGCCTGAATGGGAAATTATCGAGCAGAAGCTATCGCGTCTGTCGAGCATGAATCCAGTTGAGCGTCGCGTACAGCGCCTGTTGTTGGGTCATGCTAGCGAATGTCAGATGGATAGTGCTGGCCGATTATTGATAGCGCCCATTCTGCGGCAACACGCAGGGCTAACGAAAGAAGTGATGCTGGTTGGGCAGTTCAATAAGTTTGAGCTGTGGGATGAAACGACCTGGTATCAACAGGTCAAGGAAGATATCGACGCTGAGCAGTCTGTTACCGGCGCGCTGTCGGAACGATTGCAGGATTTGTCTCTATAAAATGATGGAAAATTATAAACATACAACGGTGTTGCTGGATGAAGCCGTAAACGGCCTGAATATTCGTCCAGACGGCATCTACATTGACGGGACATTTGGTCGCGGTGGTCACTCACGTCTGATCCTCTCGCAACTTGGCGAAGAGGGGCGTTTACTGGCCATCGATCGCGATCCGCAGGCGATTGCCGTTGCAAAGACGATTACCGATCCCCGTTTTTCCATCGTCCATGGTCCTTTTTCTGCGCTGGCTGATTATGTCGCCGAGCGCGGACTTACCGGTAAGATCGACGGGATTCTTCTCGATCTTGGGGTTTCTTCTCCACAGCTTGATGATGCTGAGCGCGGATTCTCATTTATGCGTGACGGTCCGTTAGATATGCGTATGGACCCAACACGCGGTCAGTCAGCGGCCGAATGGCTGCAAACCGCCGATGAAGCAGACATTGCCTGGGTGATTAAAACCTTTGGCGAAGAGCGCTTCGGCAAACGTATTGCTCGCGCCATCGTAGAGCGCAACCGCATCGAACCGATGACCCGCACTAAAGAGCTGGCGGAAGTGATTGCGGCGGCAATGCCGGTGAAAGACAAATTCAAACATCCCGCGACCCGTACCTTCCAGGCGGTGCGCATTTGGGTGAACAGTGAACTGGAGGAGATAGAGCAGGCGCTAAAAAGCTCGCTCAGCGTGCTGGCACCAGGTGGTCGCCTTTCGGTAATCAGTTTCCATTCGCTTGAAGATCGCATTGTGAAACGCTTTATGCGCGAACAAAGCCGTGGTCCTCAGGTTCCGGCTGGAATACCGATGACCGAAGCGCAGATCAAAAAGCTGGGCGGCCGTGAGTTAAGAGCACTAGGCAAGATGATGCCGGGTGAAGAAGAGGTAGCTGAAAATCCTCGTGCCCGTAGTTCAGTTCTGCGTATTGCAGAGAGGACGAACGCATGATCAGCAGAGTGACAGAAGCCCTCAGCAAAGTTAAAGGATCGATAGGAAGCAACGAGCGCCATGCCTTGCCTGGCGTGATCGGTGACGATCTTTTGCGGTATGGGAAGCTGCCACTCTGCCTGTTCATTTGCATTATTTTGACGGCGGTTACCGTCGTGACAACAGCACACCATACGCGGTTACTGACCGCGCAGCGTGAGCAGCTGGTTCTGGAGCGAGATGCGTTGGATATCGAATGGCGCAACTTGATCCTTGAGGAGAACGCGCTCGGCGACCATAGCCGTGTTGAACGGATCGCAACGGAAAAGCTGCAAATGCAGCATGTTGATCCCTCACAAGAAAATATCGTAGTACAAAAATAAGGATAAACGCGACGCATGAAAGCAGCGGCAAAAACGCACAAGCCAAAACGCCAGGAAGAACAAGCCAACTTTATCAGTTGGCGTTTTGCGTTACTGTGCGGCTGTATTTTGCTGGCACTGGGTTTTCTGCTGGGGCGCGTTGCCTGGCTGCAAATCATCGCGCCGGACATGCTGGTGCGTCAGGGCGATATGCGCTCTCTGCGCGTACAGGAAGTGTCCACATCGCGCGGGATGATTACCGACCGTTCAGGTCGTCCGCTGGCGGTGAGCGTTCCGGTTAAGGCGATTTGGGCCGACCCAAAAGAGGTGCATGACGCAGGCGGCGTAAGCGTTGGTGAACGCTGGAGAGCGCTGTCGACCGCGCTGAATCTCCCGCTCGATCAACTGGCTTCCCGCATTAACGCCAACCCGAAAGGGCGCTTTATCTATCTGGCGCGTCAGGTAAACCCTGACATGGCTGACTACATCAAAAAACTGAAGCTGCCAGGCATTCACCTGCGCGAAGAATCCCGCCGTTACTATCCTTCCGGAGAAGTGACCGCTCACCTTATCGGTTTTACTAACGTCGACAGCCAGGGGATTGAAGGCGTTGAGAAGAGCTTCGATAAATGGCTCACCGGGCAACCGGGCGAACGCATTGTACGTAAAGACCGTTATGGCCGCGTCATTGAGGATATTTCCTCTACCGACAGCCAGGCGGCGCATAACCTTGCGCTAAGTATCGATGAGCGTTTACAGGCGCTGGTCTACCGTGAACTGAATAACGCCGTAGCGTTTAACAAGGCGGAGTCAGGCAGTGCGGTACTGGTGGATGTGAACACCGGTGAAGTGCTGGCGATGGCCAACAGCCCGTCCTACAACCCGAACAATCTCACCGGTACGCCGAAGGATGCGATGCGTAACCGTACGATTACCGACGTGTTTGAACCGGGTTCCACCGTCAAACCGATGGTGGTGATGACGGCGCTGCAGCGTGGCGTGGTTCGCGAAAATACCGTACTTAACACTATCCCTTACCGAATTAATGGCCACGAAATTAAAGACGTGGCGCGTTATAGCGAATTGACCCTCACCGGGGTTTTGCAGAAGTCGAGTAACGTCGGTGTTTCCAAGCTGGCGTTAGCGATGCCGTCCTCAGCGTTAGTAGACACTTACTCACGTTTTGGGCTGGGAAAAGCGACCAATTTGGGGTTGGTCGGAGAACGCAGTGGCTTATATCCTCAAAAACAACGGTGGTCTGACATAGAGAGGGCCACCTTCTCTTTCGGCTATGGGCTAATGGTAACGCCGTTACAGTTAGCGCGAGTCTATGCAACGATCGGCAGCTATGGCGTTTATCGGCCACTGTCGATCACCAAAGTTGACCCTCCTGTTCCGGGCGAGCGTATCTTCCCGGAATCAACCGTGCGTACCGTAGTGCACATGATGGAAAGCGTGGCGCTGCCCGGCGGCGGCGGCGTGAAGGCGGCGATTAAAGGCTATCGTATCGCCATTAAAACCGGTACGGCGAAGAAAGTAGGGCCGGATGGCCGCTACATCAACAAATACATTGCTTATACCGCAGGCGTTGCGCCTGCGAGTCAGCCGCGCTTCGCGCTAGTTGTTGTTATCAACGATCCGCAGGCGGGTAAATACTACGGTGGCGCCGTTTCAGCGCCGGTCTTTGGTGCCATCATGGGCGGCGTACTGCGCACCATGAACATCGAACCGGATGCGCTGACAACGGGCGATAAAAATGAATTTGTGAATAATCAAGGCGAGGCAACAGGTGGCAGATCGTAATTTGCGCGACCTTCTTGCTCCATGGGTGCCGGGTGCACCGGAGCGAGCACTGCGGGAGATGACGCTCGACAGCCGTATGGCTGCATCGGGCGATCTCTTTGTCGCAGTATTGGGTCATCAGGCGGACGGGCGTCGGTATATCCCGCAGGCGATAGCGCAAGGTGTGGCTGCCATTATTGCAGAAGCAAAAGATGAAGCTACTGACGGTGAAATCCGTGAAATGCACGGCGTTCCAGTTATCTATCTCAGTCAGCTTAACGAACGTTTATCTGCACTGGCGGGCCGCTTTTACCACGAGCCTTCTGAAAAAATGCGACTGGTCGGCGTGACCGGGACCAACGGTAAAACCACCACCACCCAATTGCTGGCACAGTGGAGCCAACTGCTTGGCGAAACCAGCGCGGTGATGGGAACAGTCGGCAATGGCCTGCTGGGCAAAGTGATCCCGACGGAAAATACCACCGGTTCAGCCGTAGATGTCCAGCATGTGCTGGCAGGGCTGGTTGCACAAGGCGCAACGGTTGGCGCAATGGAAGTGTCTTCACACGGTCTGGTTCAGCATCGCGTGGCGGCGCTGAAGTTTGCCGCATCAGTATTTACTAACTTAAGCCGCGACCATCTTGATTACCACGGCGACATGGAACATTACGAAGCCGCGAAATGGCTGCTGTATTCCACGCACCATTGCGGCCAGGCCATCGTTAATGCGGATGATGAAGTCGGTCGTCGCTGGTTGGCCAAACTTCCGGATGCGGTTGCCGTATCGATGGAAGATCACATCAACCCGAACTGTCATGGTCGTTGGTTAAAGGCGATTGACGTGAATTATCACGACAGCGGGGCAACGATTCGTTTTACCTCCTCATGGGGTGACGGCGAAATTGAAAGTCGCCTGATGGGCGCGTTTAACGTCAGCAATCTGCAGTTGGCGCTGGCAACGCTGCTGGCGTTGGGATATCCGTTAGCTGATTTACTGAAAACGGCAACACAATTACAGCCAGTTTGTGGGCGCATGGAAGTGTTCAGCGCGCCGGGTAAAACCACCGTTGTGGTTGATTATGCCCATACGCCAGATGCGCTGGAAAAAGCGCTGCAGGCGGCACGTCTGCACTGTACTGGAAAACTGTGGTGCGTTTTTGGCTGCGGCGGCGATCGCGACAAAGGCAAACGTCCGTTGATGGGCGCGATTGCCGAGCAGTTTGCTGATGTTGTCGTGGTGACCGATGACAACCCGCGTACCGAAGAGCCGCGCGCCATTATTAACGACATTCTGGCGGGTATGCTGGATGCCGGACAGGCGAAAGTGATGGAAGGTCGCGCAGAGGCTGTGACAAACGCCATTATGCAGGCGAAAGAAAACGACGTGGTGCTGGTGGCCGGGAAAGGTCACGAAGACTACCAGATCGTTGGCTCGCAGCGCCTCGACTATTCTGACCGCGTCACGGCAGCGCGTCTGCTGGGAGTAATCGCATGATTAGCGTAACGCTCAGCCAACTGGCGGAGATCCTCCGTGGCGAACTGAAAGGAGCCGATCTGACTCTTGATGCGGTGACAACCGATACGCGTAAAGTTACGCCGGGCTGCCTGTTTGTCGCGCTGAAAGGCGAACGCTTTGATGCCCACGATTTTGCAGACAAGGCGCAAGAGAGCGGGGCGGGTGCGCTGCTGGTCAGCCGTCCGTTGGACACCAACCTGCCGCAGCTGATTGTTAAAGATACACGTCTGGCGTTTGGTGAACTGGCGGCATGGGTACGCGCTCAGGTTCCGGCGCGCGTTATCGCGCTGACCGGCTCTTCCGGTAAAACGTCTGTCAAAGAGATGACCGCATCCATTCTGAGTCAGTGTGGCAACACCTTATATACCGCGGGCAACCTGAATAACGACATCGGCGTACCGATGACGCTGTTGCGCTTAAACAACGATTACGACTATGCCGTGATTGAGCTTGGCGCTAATCATCAGGGCGAAATCGCCTGGACCGTTGGTCTGACGCGTCCGGAAGCGGCGCTGGTGAACAACCTGGCAGCCGCGCATCTGGAAGGCTTCGGTTCACTGGCGGGCGTTGCGAAGGCAAAAGGTGAGATTTTTACCGGCCTGCCAGCGAACGGAATCGCCATTATGAATGCCGACAACAACGACTGGCTGAACTGGCAGAGCATTATCGGCGATCGCAAAGTCTGGCGTTTCTCCCCGAATGCGGGCAACAGCGACTTTTCGGCGGCCAACGTTCATGTGACTTCACACGGCACAGAGTTTTCTCTGCAAACGCCAACCGGAAGCATTGATGTTCTGCTGCCGCTGCCGGGTCGTCACAACATTGCTAACGCCCTGGCGGCGGCTGCGCTCTCTATGGCGGTAGGCGCGACGCACGAAGCGATTAAAGCGGGTCTGAAGGAACTGCAAGCGGTACCGGGGCGTCTGTTCCCGATTCAACTGGCAGAAAATCAGCTACTGCTGGATGACTCCTATAACGCAAATGTCGGGTCAATGACCGCAGCGGTAAACGTGCTGTCCGAAATGCCGGGCTACCGCGTGCTGGTGGTTGGCGATATGGCAGAGCTTGGCGCGGAAAGCGAAGCATGCCACGTACAGGTGGGTGAAGCTGCGAAGGCTGCAGGTATCGACCGTGTGCTGAGTACAGGGAAACTGAGTCAGGCAATTAGCCATGCCAGCGGTGTGGGTGAGCATTTTGCGGATAAAACCGCGTTGACCGCGCATCTTAAGGCGCTGATTGCAGAACATCAGATTATGACGATTTTAGTGAAGGGTTCACGTAGTGCCGCCATGGAAGAGGTAGTACGCGCATTACAGGAGAATGGGACATGTTAGTTTGGCTGGCCGAACATTTGGTCAAATATTATTCCGGCTTTAACGTCTTTTCCTATCTGACGTTTCGCGCCATCGTCAGCCTGCTGACCGCGCTGTTCATCTCTTTGTGGATGGGCCCGCGCATGATCGCCCGCTTGCAAAAAATGTCCTTTGGACAGGTCGTGCGTAACGACGGTCCGGAATCACACTTCAGTAAACGCGGTACGCCGACTATGGGCGGGATTATGATCCTCACCGCGATTGTTATCTCCGTACTGCTGTGGGCATACCCGTCGAACCCGTACGTATGGTGCGTGCTGGTGGTATTGGTCGGTTACGGCATTATCGGTTTTGTCGATGACTACCGCAAAGTGGTACGCAAAGACACCAAGGGCCTGATCGCGCGCTGGAAATACTTCTGGATGTCGGTGATTGCGCTGGGCGTGGCCTTTGCCCTGTATCTGGCTGGTAAAGATACCCCGGCCACTGAGCTGGTGGTGCCGTTCTTTAAAGACGTGATGCCGCAGTTGGGGCTGTTCTACGTGCTGCTGGCGTACTTCGTGATTGTGGGTACTGGCAACGCGGTCAACCTCACCGATGGTCTGGATGGTCTGGCGATTATGCCGACCGTGTTTGTGGCCGCAGGTTTTGCGTTGGTAGCGTGGGCGACCGGTAACATGAACTTCGCCAACTATCTGCATATTCCCTATTTACGTCATGCCGGCGAATTAGTGATCGTCTGTACGGCAATTGTCGGTGCGGGGTTAGGCTTCTTGTGGTTTAACACCTATCCGGCGCAGGTCTTTATGGGCGACGTCGGATCGCTGGCGCTGGGCGGCGCGCTGGGCATTATTGCCGTGCTGCTGCGTCAGGAGTTCCTGCTGGTGATCATGGGCGGTGTATTCGTCGTAGAAACACTGTCGGTCATTTTGCAGGTTGGCTCCTTTAAGCTGCGCGGACAGCGCATCTTCCGTATGGCGCCGATCCACCATCACTATGAACTGAAAGGCTGGCCGGAACCGCGCGTAATTGTGCGCTTCTGGATTATTTCGCTGATGCTGGTGCTGATTGGCCTGGCAACGCTGAAGGTACGTTAATCATGGCTGATTACCAGGGTAAAAAAGTCGTCATTATCGGTCTGGGTTTGACCGGGCTGTCCTGCGTGGATTTCTTCCTGGCGCGTGGCGTGACGCCGCGCGTAATGGATACCCGCGCGACGCCGCCGGGCCTGGACAAATTACCGGAAGCGGTTGAGCGTCATGTTGGCAGTCTGAATGATGACTGGCTGCTGGCCGCTGATCTTATTGTCGCCAGCCCTGGTATTGCCCTGGCGCATCCTTCGTTGAGCGCCGCCGCCGATGCGGGAATTGAAATTGTCGGCGACATTGAGCTGTTCTGTCGCGAAGCACAGGCACCGATCGTCGCGATCACCGGTTCCAACGGGAAAAGCACAGTCACTACGCTGGTAGGTGAGATGGCGAAAGCGGCCGGTGTGAACGTGGGGGTTGGCGGTAATATTGGCCTGCCCGCGCTGATGCTGCTGGATGACGAACGTGAGCTGTATGTTCTGGAATTGTCGAGCTTCCAACTGGAAACGACCTCCAGCTTACAAGCCGTAGCCGCTACCATTTTGAACGTCACCGAAGACCATATGGACAGATATCCGTTTGGCTTGCAGCAGTACCGTGCGGCCAAACTGCGCGTCTATGAAAACGCGAAAGTGTGTGTGGTCAACGCTGATGATGCGCTGACCATGCCGGTTCGCGGGGCGGATGAGCGTTGCGTGAGCTTTGGCATCAACATGGGTGACTATCACCTGAACCGTCAGCAGGGCGAAACCTGGCTGCGAGTGAAGGGTGAAAAAGTCCTTAACGTGAAAGAGATGACGCTTTCCGGTCAGCATAACTATACCAACGCCCTGGCTGCGCTGGCGCTGGCGGATGCCGCAGGTCTGCCGCGGGCGTCGAGCCTGAAAGCGCTCACCACGTTTACCGGTCTGGCGCACCGTTTCCAGACTGTGCTTGAGCACAACGGCGTGCGCTGGATTAACGATTCTAAAGCCACCAACGTCGGCAGCACTGAAGCCGCGCTGAATGGCCTGCACGTTGACGGTACGTTGCACCTGTTGCTGGGGGGAGACGGGAAATCCGCTGACTTTACGCCGCTGCAACGATACCTGACCGGCGACAACATTCGTCTGTATTGCTTTGGTCGCGATGGCGCGCAGCTTGCCGCTCTGCGACCTGACGTTACGGAACAAACTGAAACCATGGAGCAGGCAATGCGTCTGCTCGCACCGCGCGTGAAGTCGGGCGATATGGTGCTGCTGTCGCCCGCCTGCGCCAGCCTCGACCAGTTCAAGAACTTTGAGCAACGCGGTGACGTATTTACCCGTCTGGCGAAGGAGTTGGGTTGATGCGCTTATCTCTCCCTCGTCTGAGAATGCCGCGCTTACCGGGACTGGGTATCCTGGCGTGGGTCTTCGCGGCACTTAAAGGCTGGGTGATGGCTTCGCGTGATAAAGACGCGGACAGCCTGATCATGTATGACCGCATGCTGCTGTGGTTGACCTTTGGTCTGGCAGCGATCGGTTTTGTGATGGTGACATCGGCATCGATGCCCGTAGGGCAACGCCTGGCGGGCGATCCTTTCCTGTTTGCTAAGCGTGACGCACTGTACATCTTCCTCGCATTCTGCCTGGCGATGGTGACGCTGCGTCTGCCGATGGAGTTCTGGCAAAAGTACAGTACGACGATGCTGATAGCCTCGATCATCATGCTGCTGATTGTGCTGGTGGTGGGTAGCTCCGTTAACGGGGCGTCGCGCTGGATTGCGCTGGGGCCGCTGCGTATTCAGCCTGCGGAATTTACTAAGCTGTCGCTGTTCTGTTACCTCGCCAACTACCTGGTGCGTAAAGTTGATGAAGTGCGTAACAACCTGCGCGGTTTCTTAAAACCGATGGGCGTGATCCTGGTACTGGCTATTTTACTGCTGGCACAGCCTGACCTTGGTACGGTGGTGGTGCTGTTCGTCACTACTCTGGCGATGCTGTTTCTCGCCGGAGCGAAACTGTGGCAGTTCATTGCCATTATCGGCATGGGGATTTCAGCGGTCGTGCTGCTGATCCTTGCCGAACCGTATCGTATTCGCCGCGTAACCTCTTTCTGGAACCCATGGGAAGATCCGTTCGGCAGTGGCTACCAGCTGACGCAATCCCTGATGGCCTTTGGTCGCGGTGAGGTTTGGGGGCAGGGCTTAGGTAATTCAGTCCAAAAACTGGAGTATTTACCAGAAGCGCACACCGACTTCATCTTCGCCATCATTGGGGAAGAGCTGGGTTATATCGGTGTGGTATTGGCACTTTTAATGGTATTCTTCGTCGCTTTTCGCGCGATGTCGATTGGCCGTAAGGCGTTGGAAATTGACCACCGTTTTTCAGGCTTTTTAGCCTGCTCTATCGGGATCTGGTTTAGCTTCCAGGCACTGGTAAACGTCGGTGCGGCGGCGGGTATGCTGCCAACCAAAGGTCTGACGCTGCCGCTGATCAGTTATGGTGGTTCAAGTTTGTTGATTATGTCGACGGCCATCATGTTTTTGTTACGTATTGATTATGAAACGCGTCTGGAAAAAGCCCAGGCGTTTACACGAGGTGCACGATGAGTGGTCAACCGAAGCGGTTAATGGTGATGGCAGGCGGTACCGGCGGGCATGTATTCCCGGGGCTGGCGGTCGCGCACCATTTAATGGCCCAGGGCTGGCAGGTTCGTTGGCTGGGCACCGCCGATCGTATGGAAGCGGACTTAGTGCCGAAACACGGCATTGAAATTGACTTTATTCGTATCTCCGGTTTGCGTGGTAAAGGCGTCAATGCGCTGCTGGCTGCACCTGTGCGTATTTTTAATGCCTGGCGTCAGGCGCGCGCCATCATGAAGCAGTTTAAACCCGATGTGGTGCTGGGTATGGGCGGCTACGTGTCTGGCCCTGGCGGTCTGGCGGCCTGGTCATTAGGTATTCCGGTTGTACTGCATGAGCAGAACGGCATTGCGGGATTAACTAACAAATGGCTGGCGAAGATTGCCACTACGGTGATGCAGGCTTTTCCTGGCGCTTTCCCGAATGCGGAAGTGGTGGGCAACCCGGTGCGCACTGACGTGCTGGCGCTGCCGTTGCCCAAAGCGCGTCTGGCCGGGCGTGAAGGTCCGGTTCGTGTATTGGTCGTCGGGGGATCTCAGGGCGCACGCGTACTGAACCAGACGATGCCGCAGGTTGCCGCAAAGCTTGGCGGCGCGGTGACTATCTGGCATCAGAGCGGCAAAGGCGCGCAGCAGACCGTTGAACAGGCGTATGCCGACGCGGGACAACCGCAGCACAAGGTCACTGAGTTTATTGATGATATGGCAGCGGCCTACGCGTGGGCTGATGTCGTGGTTTGTCGCTCAGGCGCGCTGACGGTGAGCGAAATTGCCGCCGCGGGTTTGCCTGCGCTGTTTGTGCCGTTCCAGCACAAAGACAGACAGCAGTATTGGAATGCGCTGCCGCTGGAGAAAGCGGGCGCCGCCAAAATTCTGGAGCAGCCGCAGTTTACTGTGGATGCCGTCGCCAGCACCCTTGCCGGGTGGTCGCGAGAAACGTTATTAACCATGGCAGAACGTGCGCGCGCCGCATCCATACCGGATGCCACAGAGCGCGTTGCAAATGAAGTGAGCCGGGCTGCCCGGGCGTAATTGTGGTGATGCCTTTTGCATCGCATGAACTAAGAAGTTAATGGCTAAAGAATGAATACACAACAACTGGCAAAACTGCGTTCCATCGTGCCCGAAATGCGTCGCGTTCGGCACATTCACTTTGTCGGCATCGGTGGTGCTGGTATGGGCGGTATTGCCGAAGTTTTGGCCAATGAAGGTTATCAGATCAGCGGTTCTGACTTAGCGCCGAATCCTGTGACGCAGCAGTTGACGAATCTGGGGGCCACGATTTTCTTCAACCATCGCCCGGAAAACGTGCGCGATGCGAGCGTGGTGGTGGTATCCAGCGCTATTTCTGCGGATAACCCGGAAATTGTTGCAGCGCATGAAGCACGTATTCCGGTGATTCGTCGTGCTGAAATGCTGGCGGAGTTAATGCGTTTTCGTCACGGTATTGCTATTGCCGGGACGCACGGTAAAACCACGACTACGGCAATGGTCTCCAGCATCTACGCGGAAGCGGGTCTGGATCCCACTTTTGTCAACGGCGGTCTGGTGAAGGCTGCAGGCGTGCATGCGCGCCTGGGTCATAGCCGTTATTTGATTGCTGAAGCGGATGAGAGCGACGCGTCGTTCCTGCATTTGCAGCCGATGGTGGCGATTGTCACCAATATCGAAGCTGACCACATGGATACCTACCATGGCGACTTCGAAAATTTAAAGCAGACGTTTATTAATTTCCTGCATAACTTGCCGTTTTATGGTCGTGCCGTGATGTGCGTTGACGATCCGGTTATCCGCGAACTGTTACCGCGAGTTGGCCGTCAAACCACAACCTATGGTTTCAGTGATGATGCCGATGTGCGCGTTGAAGATTACCAGCAGATTGGTCCACAAGGACACTTCACGCTGGTACGTCAGGGGATGGCCGATTTACGTGTTACGTTAAACGCGCCGGGTCGTCACAATGCACTGAACGCGGCAGCAGCAGTGGCGGTCGCGACGGAAGAAGGTATTGAAGACGACGCTATTCTGCGCGCGCTGGAAAGTTTCCAGGGTACCGGACGTCGTTTTGACTTCCTCGGCGAATTCCCGCTTGAGCCGGTGAACGGTAAAGCCGGGACCGCGATGCTGGTTGATGATTATGGCCACCACCCAACGGAAGTGGACGCTACGATTAAAGCCGCGCGCGCGGGTTGGCCGGACAAAAACCTGGTGATGCTGTTCCAGCCGCACCGTTTTACGCGTACTCGCGATCTGTACGACGACTTTGCCAACGTGCTGACCCAGGTCGATGCGCTGTTGATGCTGGATGTGTATGCCGCGGGCGAAGCCGCGATTCCGGGTGCCGACAGCCGCTCGTTGTGCCGTACGATTCGTGGCCGCGGTAAGATCGATCCGATTCTGGTATCCGATCCGGCCCAGGTGGCAGAAATGCTGGCACCCGTATTAACCGGCAACGATCTGATTTTGGTGCAGGGCGCTGGAAATATCGGCAAAATCGCGCGTTCCTTAGCTGAAATCAAACTGAAGCCGCAAAACCCGGAGGAAGAACAACATGGCTGATAAAATCGCGGTCCTGTTAGGGGGAACCTCCGCTGAGCGTGAAGTATCGCTGAATTCAGGCGCGGCCGTATTGGCAGGGTTACGCGAAGGTGGTGTAGATGCCCATCCGGTTGACCCTAAAGAGGTCGATGTCACTCTTCTGAAATCTATGGGGTTTCAGAAGGTGTTTATTGCGCTGCATGGTCGTGGCGGTGAAGATGGCACATTGCAGGGCATGCTGGAGCTTATTGGCCTGCCGTATACCGGCAGCGGCGTCATGGCTTCCGCGATTTCCATGGACAAACTGCGCAGCAAGCTGCTGTGGCAGGGCGCAGGTTTACCCGTCGCCCCATGGGTTGCGCTGACCCGCGCTGAGTTCGAAAAAGGTCTTAGCGATGAAGCAGTTACAAAAATTTCTGCGTTAGGCTTGCCGCTGATTGTAAAGCCAAGCCGTGAAGGTTCCAGCGTAGGGATGTCAAAAGTTGAAGAAGAAAATGCTTTGCAGGGTGCATTAGCATTGGCTTTTCAGCATGATGAAGAAGTACTGATTGAAAAATGGCTCAGTGGCCCGGAATTTACAGTTGCGATACTTGGCGAAGAAATTTTACCGTCAATACGTATCCAACCCGCGGGAACCTTCTATGATTATGAGGCGAAGTATCTCTCTGATGAGACACAATATTTCTGCCCTGCTGGTCTGGAAGTCGAACAAGAAGCCTTTTTACAGGAATTAGTCCTGAAAGCGTGGACTGCATTGGGCTGTAAAGGTTGGGGTCGCATTGACGTCATGCTGGACAGCGATGGCCAGTTTTATCTGCTGGAAGCGAATACCTCTCCGGGTATGACCAGCCACAGCCTGGTGCCGATGGCAGCGCGTCAGGCGGGCCTGAGCTTCTCGCAGTTGGTGGTAAGAATTCTGGAGTTGGCGGACTGATATGTCGCAGGCTGCGCTGAACACGCGAAACGGTGATGAAGAAGAAGTAAACTCCTCACGCCGCAATAATGGAACGCGTCTTGCAGGAATACTGTTCCTGCTGACAGTGCTGTGCACCGTGTTTGTCAGCGGCTGGGTAGTGTTGGGATGGATGGAAGATGCGCAGCGCCTGCCATTGTCAAAACTGGTGTTAACCGGTGAACGGCATTACACGCGCAATGATGATATCCGTCAGTCCATCCTGGCGCTGGGCGCTCCGGGAACATTTATGACTCAGGATGTGAACATCATCCAGAGTCAGATTGAACGCCTCCCCTGGATCAAACAGGCGAGCGTCAGAAAGCAATGGCCTGATGAATTGAAGATTCATCTGGTTGAATATGTGCCAATAG
Organism: Citrobacter sp. S46_ASV_140; assembly: GCF_018919545.1. NCBI lineage: Bacteria > Pseudomonadati > Pseudomonadota > Gammaproteobacteria > Enterobacterales > Enterobacteriaceae > Citrobacter > Citrobacter sp. S46_ASV_140. The sequence continues at coordinate 17,785 of NZ_JAHLRC010000006.1, read as the reverse complement.
CGCGTTGGAATGACCAACATATGGTGGATGCCGAAGGAAATACCTTCAGTGTCCCAACCGGTCGGGCCAATAAGCAGGTATTACCTATGTTGTACGGACCGGAAGGCAGCGCAAGTGAAGTGCTGCAAGGGTTCCGCGATATGGGGCAGGTGCTGGCTAAGGACAGATTCACCCTGAAGGAAGCGGCAATGACCGCTCGTCGTTCCTGGCAGTTGACGCTGAATAACGATATTAAGCTGAATCTGGGCAGGGGCGATACGATAAAACGTTTGGCTCGCTTTGTGGAACTCTACCCGGTTTTACAGCAGCAGGCGCAAACCGATGGCAAACGGATTAGCTACGTTGATTTGCGTTATGACTCAGGAGCGGCAGTAGGCTGGGTTCCCTTGCCTCCTGAGGAATCTAATCAGCAACAGAATCAGGCACAGGCAGAACAACAATGATCAAGGCGACGGACAGAAAACTGGTAGTTGGACTGGAGATTGGCACCGCGAAGGTAGCCGCTTTAGTAGGGGAAGTTCTGCCCGACGGTATGGTCAATATCATTGGCGTGGGCAGTTGCCCATCGCGAGGTATGGATAAAGGCGGGGTGAATGACCTTGAGTCAGTGGTGAAGTGCGTACAGCGCGCCATTGACCAGGCTGAACTGATGGCAGATTGCCAGATCTCTTCAGTGTATCTGGCGCTTTCCGGTAAACATATTAGCTGTCAGAATGAAATTGGTATGGTGCCCATTTCCGAAGAGGAAGTGACGCAGGAAGATGTGGAAAACGTGGTACATACGGCAAAATCCGTACGCGTTCGCGATGAACATCGTGTTCTGCACGTCATCCCGCAGGAATACGCCATCGACTACCAGGAAGGTATCAAAAATCCGGTCGGTCTTTCCGGTGTGCGTATGCAGGCAAAAGTCCATCTTATTACCTGCCACAACGACATGGCGAAGAATATTGTCAAAGCCGTTGAACGTTGTGGTCTGAAAGTTGACCAACTGATTTTTGCCGGGTTGGCAGCCAGTTATTCCGTATTGACGGAAGATGAACGTGAACTGGGTGTCTGCGTGGTGGATATTGGTGGTGGTACAATGGACATCGCCGTTTATACTGGCGGGGCGTTGCGCCACACTAAAGTTATCCCTTATGCAGGGAATGTCGTGACCAGCGATATCGCGTATGCCTTTGGTACGCCGCCGAGCGATGCTGAAGCCATCAAAGTGCGTCATGGCTGCGCACTGGGTTCCATCGTGGGTAAAGACGAGAGCGTTGAAGTGCCAAGCGTTGGTGGTCGTCCGCCGCGTAGCCTGCAACGTCAGACTCTGGCAGAGGTCATTGAGCCGCGTTATACCGAGCTGCTCAACCTGGTCAACGAAGAAATTTTGCAATTACAAGAACAGCTTCGCCAGCAGGGTGTGAAACATCATCTGGCGGCGGGGATTGTGTTAACCGGCGGTGCTGCGCAAATTGAAGGTCTTGCGGCCTGCGCACAGCGCGTGTTCCATACACAAGTACGTATTGGCGCACCGCTGAATATTACCGGTCTGACGGATTATGCCCAGGAGCCGTATTATTCAACGGCGGTGGGGCTGCTGCACTACGGGAAAGAATCCCATTTAAGTGGTGAGGCTGAAGTAGAAAAGCGCGTAACTGCCTCGGTCGGATCGTGGATCAAGCGACTGAATAGCTGGTTACGTAAAGAGTTTTAATTTTTAAAGAGACCGACGCAAATTAACGGTCTCAGGCGACAGGCACTACACAAAGTCATTCAAGTTGCATCGCGGCGGCAACTGAGCGAATCTCCTGGAGCATAGTTTACTATGTCACGGGAGTGAGTGAAGGCAGCCAACAACGAGGCGGCTTGAAGGATGAAGTGTAAAACGGAGAGAGAAACTATGTTTGAACCTATGGAACTAACCAACGACGCGGTGATTAAAGTCATCGGCGTCGGTGGCGGCGGCGGTAATGCCGTTGAACACATGGTGCGTGAGCGCATCGAAGGTGTTGAATTCTTCGCGGTGAATACCGACGCTCAGGCGTTGCGTAAAACGGCGGTTGGACAGACCATTCAGATTGGTAGCGGCATCACCAAAGGTCTGGGCGCGGGTGCAAACCCGGAAGTCGGTCGTAATGCGGCAGACGAAGATCGCGAAGCTCTGCGCGCAGCGCTTGACGGCGCAGACATGGTGTTTATCGCAGCTGGCATGGGCGGCGGTACCGGTACCGGTGCAGCGCCAGTGGTAGCTGAAGTCGCAAAAGATTTAGGTATCCTGACCGTTGCTGTCGTGACTAAGCCTTTCAACTTTGAAGGCAAGAAGCGTATGGCATTCGCGGAGCAGGGTATCACCGAGCTGTCCAAACACGTGGACTCTCTGATCACTATCCCGAACGACAAGCTGCTGAAAGTACTGGGCCGTGGTATCTCCCTGCTGGATGCATTTGGCGCAGCGAACGACGTGCTGAAAGGCGCAGTCCAGGGTATCGCTGAACTGATTACTCGTCCAGGCCTGATGAACGTCGACTTTGCAGACGTGCGCACCGTGATGTCCGAAATGGGCTACGCGATGATGGGTTCTGGCGTGGCGAGCGGTGAAGACCGTGCAGAAGAAGCGGCTGAAATGGCTATCTCTTCTCCGCTGCTGGAAGATATCGATCTGTCCGGCGCACGCGGCGTGCTGGTTAACATTACTGCGGGCTTCGACCTGCGTCTGGATGAGTTCGAAACCGTGGGTAACACGATTCGTGCCTTTGCATCGGATAACGCAACTGTGGTTATCGGTACCTCTCTGGACCCGGATATGAACGACGAACTGCGCGTGACCGTTGTTGCGACTGGAATTGGTATGGACAAGCGTCCTGAAATCACTCTGGTGACCAACAAACAGGTACAGCAGCCGGTAATGGATCGTTACCAGCAGCACGGTATGGCGCCGTTGACGCAAGAGCAGAAACCGGTAGCGAAAGTGGTTAACGACAATACGCCGCAAACCACGAAAGAGCCGGATTATCTGGATATCCCTGCATTCCTGCGTAAGCAAGCTGATTAAGAATTAGCTGGAATTTGGGAATTGTGGCTCTTTGTGCTAAACTGGCCCACCGAATGTATAGTACACTTCGGTTGGATAGGTAATTTGGCGAGATTATACGATGATCAAACAAAGGACTCTTAAACGTATCGTTCAGGCGACTGGCGTCGGTTTGCATACCGGCAAAAAAGTCACCCTGACATTACGACCTGCGCCGGCCAACACCGGGGTCATCTATCGTCGCACCGACTTGAATCCTCCGGTAGATTTCCCGGCCGATGCCAAATCTGTGCGTGATACCATGCTCTGTACGTGTCTGGTCAATGAGCATGATGTGCGGATTTCAACCGTAGAGCACCTTAATGCTGCTCTGGCGGGCTTAGGTATCGATAACATCGTTATTGAAGTTAACGCCCCGGAAATCCCGATTATGGATGGCAGTGCCGCTCCGTTCGTTTACCTGCTGCTTGATGCAGGTATTGAAGAACTGAGCAGCGCCAAAAAATTTGTTCGCATCAAAGAGACCGTTCGTGTCGAAGATGGCGATAAGTGGGCTGAGTTTAAGCCGTATAATGGTTTTACGTTGGATTTCACCATCGACTTTAACCATCCGGCGATCGACTCCAGCACGCAGCGCTACGCGATGAACTTCTCTGCGGATGCGTTCATGCGCCAGATCAGCCGCGCGCGTACTTTCGGCTTCATGCGTGATATCGAATATCTGCAGTCCCGCGGCCTGTGCCTGGGCGGCAGCTTCGATTGTGCCATCGTTGTTGACGATTATCGCGTATTGAACGAAGACGGCCTGCGTTTTGAAGACGAATTCGTTCGTCACAAAATGCTCGACGCGATTGGTGACTTGTTCATGTGTGGTCACAACATTATTGGTGCATTCACCGCGTATAAATCCGGTCATGCACTGAATAACAAACTGTTGCAGGCAGTCCTGGCAAAACAGGAAGCCTGGGAATATGTGACCTTCCAGGACGATGCAGAACTGCCGTTGGCGTTCAAAGCACCTTCGACTGTACTGGCATAACGACATACGCTGTCGCATAAATTCGACTGGTAAATCTGGCACTCTCTCCGGCCAGGTGAGCCAGTCGTTTTTTTATCTTCCGATTGCAAAACCACCTTATCTGAAGCGACTTTTTCCCCACCGACAGATTAAAACACCGTTCGATCGCTGCTTTCTTAAGCATATTTACCCGCGACTTGCTGTCATTACTGCTGTGGAGCGTACGCTTTAATGGTAATATTTATGCGCAAAAAAATGGTTTTGCATTTGTAACCCCAAACGCAGGGTATATCAGGTGGCAATAACGTGAGTGGAATACTGACGCGCTGGCGACAGTTAGGCAGACGGTACTTCTGGCCGCATCTCCTGTTGGGGATGGTCGCGGCTAGCTTTGGCCTGCCTGCGCTCGGTAATGCTGCTGAACCTAATACTCCCGCGAAGGCGACCGCCAGCAATCACGATCAATCTGCCAAAGTTAACTTTAGCCAGCTTGCTTTGCTGGAGGCGACCAATCGCCGCCCGAATTTTACCGTTGACTACTGGCACCAGCATGCCATTCGTACGGTCATTCGCCATCTTTCTTTTGCTATGGCTCCTCAGGCGCTGCCTGTTGCCGAAGAGCCGTTGCCAATCCAGGCGCACCATCTTGCGTTACTGAATACGCTCAGCGCGATGCTGACGCAAGAAGGCAGACCGCCCGCGACCGTGAGTCGCGTGACATATGCCCATTTTACCTCTCAGGCCGCATTTAGCGTTCCGGTCTGGATCAGCCAGCTGCAGGGTATCCGCGCTGGCCCTCAACGCCTCAGCTAAAAAAGAAACTTCCAACTTATAATTTTTGACTCCGCACCGCGGGGCGTTTGAGATTTTATTATGCTAATCAAATTATTAACAAAAGTATTCGGTAGCCGTAACGAGCGTACGCTGCGTCGTATGCGTAAAGTGGTCAATGTCATCAATGCAATGGAACCGGAGATGGAAAAACTCTCCGATGATGAACTGAAAGCGAAGACCGCTGAATTCCGCGCCCGTCTGGAAAAAGGCGCCAGCGTTGAAAGCCTGATCCCGGAAGCGTTCGCGGTGGTCCGCGAAGCGAGTAAGCGTGTGTTCGGCATGCGTCATTTCGACGTACAGCTGCTGGGTGGTATGGTGCTTAACGATCGCTGCATCGCGGAAATGCGTACCGGTGAAGGTAAAACCCTGACCGCAACGCTGCCAGCCTACCTCAACGCCTTAAGCGGGAAAGGTGTACACGTGGTAACCGTGAACGACTACCTGGCTCAGCGTGACGCCGAAAATAACCGCCCGCTGTTTGAATTCCTCGGCATGACCGTGGGTATCAACATGTCTGGCCTGCCTGCGCCAGCCAAGCGTGAAGCCTACAATGCCGATATTACTTACGGTACCAACAACGAATACGGCTTTGACTACCTGCGCGACAACATGGCGTTTAGTCCGGAAGAGCGCGTTCAGCGTAAACTGCACTATGCGCTGGTCGATGAAGTCGACTCCATCCTGATCGATGAAGCGCGTACGCCGCTGATCATTTCCGGTCCGGCTGAAGACAGCTCGGAAATGTATAAAAAAGTGAACAAAATCATCCCGCACCTGATTCGTCAGGAGAAGGACGATTCCGACACGTTCCAGGGGGAAGGCCACTTCTCTGTTGATGAGAAAGCGCGCCAGGTCAACCTGACCGAACGTGGTCTGGTACTGATTGAAGAGCTGTTGGTTAACGAAGGCATTATGGATGAGGGCGAGTCGCTGTACTCTCCGGGCAACATTATGCTGATGCACCACGTGACTGCTGCACTGCGCGCGCACGTGCTGTTTACCCGCGACGTTGACTATATCGTGAAAGACGGCGAAGTTATCATCGTCGACGAACACACCGGTCGTACTATGCAGGGCCGCCGCTGGTCCGATGGTCTGCACCAGGCTGTTGAAGCCAAAGAAGGCGTAGATATCCAAAACGAGAACCAGACGCTGGCATCTATTACCTTCCAGAACTACTTCCGTTTGTACGAAAAACTGGCCGGTATGACCGGTACAGCAGATACTGAAGCCTTTGAATTCAGCTCCATTTACAAACTGGATACCGTTGTTGTGCCGACCAACCGCCCGATGATCCGTAAGGATTTACCGGATCTGGTGTACATGACTGAAGCGGAAAAAATTCAGGCGATCATTGAAGATATTAAAGAGCGTACCGCAAATGGCCAGCCGGTGCTGGTTGGTACTATCTCTATTGAAAAATCGGAAGTGGTTTCTAACGAGCTGAACAAGGCGGGTATCAAACACAACGTTCTGAACGCCAAGTTCCACGCCAACGAAGCCGCAATCGTCGCCCAGGCGGGTTATCCGTCCGCAGTGACTATCGCGACAAACATGGCAGGTCGTGGTACCGATATCGTGCTGGGTGGTAGCTGGCAGGCGGAAATTGCCGAGCTGGAGGACCCGACTCCAGAACAAATCGCGCAGATCAAAGCCGAGTGGCAGGTTCGCCATGATGCGGTGTTAGCAGCAGGTGGTTTACATATTATCGGTACCGAGCGTCACGAATCTCGTCGTATAGATAACCAGCTGCGTGGTCGTTCTGGTCGTCAGGGGGATGCGGGGTCTTCTCGTTTCTATCTGTCGATGGAAGATGCGCTGATGCGTATTTTTGCTTCTGACCGCGTGTCCGGCATGATGCGTAAACTGGGCATGAAGCCTGGTGAAGCAATTGAACACCCGTGGGTGACTAAAGCGATTGCAAACGCGCAGCGTAAAGTAGAAAGCCGCAACTTCGATATTCGTAAGCAACTGCTGGAATATGATGACGTTGCCAATGACCAGCGTCGCGCAATCTACACCCAGCGTAACGAACTGCTGGACGTAACTGACGTTAGTGAAACCATTAATAGCATCCGTGAGGATGTCTTCAAAGCGACGATTGATGCCTATATTCCGCCGCAGTCTCTGGAAGAAATGTGGGATATCCCGGGTCTGCAGGAACGTCTGAAGAACGACTTCGATCTGGAAATGCCTATTTCAGAGTGGCTGGATAAAGAGCCTGAGCTGCATGAGGAAACGCTGCGCGAACGTATTCTGGCAAACGCCATCGAAGTTTATCAGCGTAAAGAAGAAGTTGTGGGCGCGGAGATGATGCGTCACTTCGAAAAAGGCGTGATGCTGCAAACTCTCGATTCTCTGTGGAAAGAGCACCTGGCGGCGATGGATTACCTGCGTCAGGGTATTCACCTGCGTGGTTATGCGCAAAAAGATCCGAAGCAGGAATACAAGCGTGAATCCTTCTCTATGTTTGCATCAATGCTGGAATCACTGAAGTACGAAGTGATCAGTACCCTGAGCAAAGTTCAGGTACGTATGCCTGAAGAAGTAGAAGCGATGGAGCAGCAACGTCGTGAAGACGCTGAACGTTTAGCGCAGATGCAGCAGTTGAGCCATAAAGGTGACGATTCTGCCGCGGCAGAAGAGCTGGCAGCACAAACTGGCGATCGTAAAGTGGGTCGTAACGATCCGTGTCCTTGCGGTTCCGGGAAAAAGTACAAACAGTGCCATGGCCGTCTGAGCTAAGAAAGTAACTTACTGAAAAGGCGCAGAATTCTGCGCCTTTTTTATGGACTATAAAGATGAAAATACTGCAGATCGCCGTCGGGATTATTCGCAATCAGCACCATGAAATATTTATAACCCAGCGTGCGGCTGATGCCCACATGGCAAATAAGCTGGAGTTCCCCGGCGGGAAAATTGAAGCAGGCGAAACGCCGGAGCAGGCGCTGATTCGCGAGTTACAGGAAGAAGTAGGCATTACGCCGACTCAAAGCTCACTGTTCGAAAAGCTGGAGTACCAGTTTCCGGACCGGCATATCACTCTGTGGTTCTGGCTGGTTGAAAGCTGGGAAGGCGAACCGTGGGGGAAAGAGGGGCAACCGGCGCAGTGGATTGCGCAAGATGCTCTGAATGCAGAAGATTTTCCGCCTGCGAATGCGCCGGTAATTGAAAAGCTGATTGCTGGATAAAGGTGTTCGTAGGCCGGATTAGGCAACCCCACCATCCGGCAAATTAGGGCGGGGTCGCTACGCTTGCCCGCCCTACGTTTTAGCTGAATTACTTCTGCTCTTCACTCCAGTCGTCGTTTTCCGACAGATCACCAGAGCTTGGGATACGTTTCTCTTCTGCGGCCCACTCACCCAGATCGATTAACTGGCAGCGCTTGCTGCAGAATGGGCGAAACGGGCTGACTTCACCCCACACTACGGGTTTGCCGCAGGTTGGGCAGTTGACGATGGTTTGTTCAGACATGTTGACTCCTTAACAGCACGCCAGATCAAAATCTAGACGCTCAGGCACCTGGCCATTCTCGCTATCCAGCGGCATAAAGCGAATAGCAAAGCGGCTCTTATGACCAGAAATTTGCGGATAAAGCTGCGAATCAAGCGGCAGCTGCAAGCGAAGCAGATCGGCATCTTCGCCGTTGTCCTGATAAAAACCATTCAAGCTGGTTTGCTTACGGAATGGCGCAGAGTTGCGAATTAAATCCAGCACCAGCGACAGTGCCTGATTGAGCGGATTCAGACTTGCAAGCCAGGTTTCAACCTGCGCGTCGCGATGCGACTGCGGTAGATGTAACCAAATATGCAGGGTCGGCAGATCGAAACTGCAGCATCCGCCAGGAATGCTTAAACGCTGACGTACAAGGCCAATCAGACGATCTTCGCGCAGCGTCTGTCCAATACGCGGAGCTGAAATCAGAATGCTGCCCGCGCTTTTTAGCTGCTGGCGCAATGCGTCGATCCTGTTTTGATCGACGCCGGGAACTTCAACCCAGGCCTGGAGTTTACGCTGTTGTCTTTCCAGCTCTTTGAGGAGTTCGGTACGGACTTCGCCGCGTTCAAATACATCCAGTAAGTCTCCGATGTTGCGGAAAAAATGCAGTGCGCCTGCATGGTCCGCTATGGGTACATTAACGGAGAGCTGTTGGATTAAAAACTCTATGCGCAGCCATGTACGCATCTTCTCATTGAGAGGGTGTTCAAAAAGGACCTGGGTGTGCATTACGGTTTTTCCTGTGAGACAAACTGCAACGCGCATTGCAGATAGAGCGCGTGCAGGCGGGCGACATCCGAGGCGATGGCCTCCGGTGCGCCATTATTATCAATAACATCGTCTGCCACGGCCAGACGCGCTTCGCGCGTTGCCTGGGCAGCAAGAATTTGTTCAACATGCTCACGCGTGACGTCATCGCGCTGCATAGTGCGTCTGAGCTGTGTCTCGGGGGTAACATCCACCACGAGTATGCGGTTGGCTTTTTTATACAGCGAATTTTCCACCAGCAAAGGTACAACCCACAACAGATAAGGGGAGGTTGCTTGCTGAAACTGGCGCTGCGTTTCCTGCTGAATAAGCGGATGGAGCAGGGCATTCAGCCAGCTTTTCTCCTCAGGACTGGAAAAAATGCGTTCGCGTAAAATGCGTCGCTGCAACGATCCGTCGGCAGCTATAACTTCGGTACCAAAATGTTCTTCGATCGCCTTAAGGGCTGGGGTACCGGGTTCAACCACCTGGCGCGCAATAATATCTGCATCAATGACGTTTATTCCGAGGTCAGCGAACGCATTTGCAACGGTACTTTTACCACTGCCAATGCCGCCGGTTAAGGCTACCGTATACCTCATAGATGCAGATCCTGGAGTTTAAGTTTGATTATCAAACAGTTAAAAGTTAAGCGTGCGACGGCGAGGCTGCTGCAGGATTAACCTACTATTCGCCAGGTAAATTTATGGGATTGTAGCGTAAAAAAAGAGAATTTCGCAGTCTTGCGCGGCATTGATTAGTGCGTATGATAGCGTCACTGGAGTTGTGAGTTTCGATTTTTCGCCATTAACCCCAGGAATCCGCACATGCGTATCGAAGAAGATCTGAAGTTAGGTTTCAAAGACGTTCTTATCCGCCCTAAGCGTTCTACTCTCAAAAGCCGTTCCGATGTTGAGCTGGAACGTCAATTTACCTTTAAGCACTCAGGTCAGACCTGGTCCGGCGTACCGATTATTGCCGCGAACATGGACACTGTCGGGACGTTTGCCATGGCAACGGCGCTGGCATCCTTCGACATCCTGACTGCGGTACACAAACACTATTCTGTTGAAGACTGGGCTGCTTTCATCGCAGAGAGCTCTGCTGATGTGCTCAAACATGTAATGGTTTCAACCGGTACCTCTGATGCCGATTTCGAAAAAACCAAACAGATTCTGGCGCTCAACCCGGCGCTGAACTTTATCTGCATTGATGTGGCAAATGGCTACTCAGAGCATTTTGTTCAGTTTGTGTCGAAAGCGCGTGAAGCATGGCCGACAAAAACAATTTGTGCGGGCAATGTGGTTACTGGAGAAATGTGTGAAGAGCTGGTACTTTCCGGCGCGGACATTGTTAAAGTCGGCATTGGCCCGGGTTCTGTATGTACCACACGTGTAAAAACCGGCGTTGGCTACCCACAGCTTTCTGCGGTTATTGAATGTGCCGATGCAGCTCACGGTCTGGGCGGCATGATTGTCAGTGACGGCGGCTGCACAATGCCGGGTGACGTGGCAAAAGCGTTCGGCGGTGGCGCGGACTTCGTTATGCTCGGCGGTATGTTGGCCGGTCATGAAGAAAGCGGCGGCAAAATTGTTGAAGAGAACGGTGAGAAATTCATGCTGTTCTACGGCATGAGCTCAGAATCAGCCATGACGCGTCACGTCGGTGGTGTTGCACAATACCGCGCTGCGGAAGGTAAAACAGTTAAGTTGCCTCTGCGTGGCCCGGTTGATAACACTGCACGCGATATCCTTGGCGGCCTGCGTTCTGCCTGTACCTATGTCGGTGCATCTCGCCTGAAAGAACTGACCAAACGTACAACGTTTATTCGTGTACAGGAACAAGAAAACCGCGTTTTCAATAGCCTGTAAGAACAAGTAGGACTATGACATGCCGGATAAGCTGTGCGCCATCCGGCATTTGAATTTATCCCACCCCGCTCATCGCATCTCCTAAATGAAAAATCGGCAAATACATCGCAACGACCAGCGTACCGATTATCAGCCCCGTAATGACCAGTAACGCAGGCTCGAGTAGCGCAGCCAGATTCTCTGCCTGAGACAATGTTTTCTCGCCGTGGTGATGTGCGAGATTACGCAGCATTGTATCCAGCGAGCCGGAAGCCTCACCTGTTCTGACCAACTGTATGCACAATGGGCTGAATTCACCGCAATTTTTTAGCGCTAACCAGACCGGTTGTCCGGCGCTGATGTCGTGATGTACCTGCGCTAAGCGTTGCGACCAGAAAGGGTTGGCCAATGTTTCAGTGACGCTCTCAAGGCCTTGCAGAAAAGGAATACCTGCATTTTGCGTTAACGCCAGAACAGTGAAGATCTGCGTGAGCTTTTGCCCTCTCACCATCGGCCCTATGACCGGGAAGCCGAGCAGCAATTTCTGGCGCAGAGTGAGCCAGTATGGCTTCTGCTTCATCAGGTGATATGCCGCACCCGCTACCAGGATGAATGCTCCCGCCAGCCATCCCCATTGGCTGCTAAAATGCGCGATGGCAATAATCCACTGAGTGAGTGCCGGTAGCGGGGTGTTAAACGTCTGGTAAATGGCGGCAAACTCAGGGAGTACAAACTGCAGCATCGCGAATACCACCATCACTGCCATCGTGATGATGAAAATCGGATAGCGCAGGGCTTTTTTAACTTTATCCGCCAGCTGCTGTTGATTCTTCTGCTGGCGGGCGAGTTCAAAGCAGCAGTCATCCAGCTTACCCGTAAGCTCTCCGGTACGGATCATTGCCTGATAAAGAGGCGGAAAAACGTGTTGCCACTGAGATAGCGAGGTGGAGAGAGAAATACCCTGTTCCATATCGTGAGCCAGCGTGCGCAGTAGCGCTTGCCATTGGCTGCTGGGATGCTGTTCAGCCAGCAAAGCTAAACTTGCCGAGAGTGTTAGCCCTGCTTTCAGCAACGTCGCCAGTTGATGTATGGTTTCAGCGCTTTTTTCACGGCTCCATTGTGAGGCTTTGACACGCATACGATTAATGCGCAGCGGCGTAATATGCCGTTGCTCGAGAGCAAGCATCAATGAGGGGCGGGTATCGGCCCAAAGTACGCCTTCCAGTGGATTACCTTCGTTGCTAATACCTTGCCAGCGCCAAAGCAGTTTAGCTGACATGGGGCATGCCCAGTACGCGTACCAACTCTTCAAATGTTGTTAACCCTTGTTCGACGGCCTTGCAACCATTTTCGAAAAGCGTGCTCATCCCCAGTTGCTGAGCATTCGATTCCACTCCGTCTACGGACGTACCGTTGGTGATGCTCTGGCGCAATGCAGGTGTCACGGGGAGAACTTCAAACAATGCCGTACGGCCATAAAATCCGTGATAGCAATGTTGGCAGCCCGGAGCCTGCCAACGAGGCAGTGGCGTAGGCCAGATCGCTTCCGGGAGCATGATCGGCGTTTCCAGACGTTGTCGGCAATGGGGACACAATTTTCTCACCAACCGCTGCGCAATAACGAGCGTCAGCGCGGAGGCGATCATCCAGCGTGCAACCCCCATTTGCTGCAAGCGTATTAGTGTTTCTGTGGTGGAATTGGTATGCAGTGTTGATAGAACCAGATGACCGGTTTGTGCGGCTTTAAGGGCTATTTCAGCCGTTTCGCCATCACGGATTTCACCCACCATGATAATGTCGGGATCCTGGCGCAGCAGCGCGCGCAATACTCCCTGAAAAGTGAGACCGGCACGTGGATGAATTTGTGTTTGGTTAAGACCTGCGATCGGGATCTCGACTGGATCTTCCACGCTACAGAGGTTAACGTCCGGAGTGTTTCGGGTCTGCAGCGCACTGTACAGCGTGACCGTTTTACCGCTTCCGGTCGGTCCGGTGACCAGAATCAGCCCCTGAGGCTGCTGCAACGCTTGTGAAAATGCTGCCAGCTGCGTGTCCTGCATTCCCAGCGCGGTGATTTCCAGCGCTTGATCGACCTGATGCAGTAGCCGTAGCACCACTTTTTCGCCAAAGCGACAGGGCAGGGTGGCGATGCGAAACGAGACCGGCTCTCCTGAAATCTCAACGGTAAACTGGCCGTCTTGCGCAAGTCGGTGCTCGGCAATATCCAGACTGCCTAAAACTTTTAGTCTGGCAGTGATGGCGATACCCATCTCGGTCGTGACGTCCGGTAAAGCATGCAGTACGCCATCCACACGTAATCTGATGCGATAGTGATTTTCCGCAGGTTCAAAATGAATATCAGAAGCCCGTTGCACCAGAGCGGATTGAAACGTCTGATTCAGCAAATCTGCTGCGCTGGCGCTGCTTTTCGTGACCACTGCCGGGAGCATTTTCTGTGGCGTATGCGTGTGGCCTTCCATTTGTTGACGCGTCCAGCAGACGATGTCGATACGTCGGGTGGTGGCAAAATGCAGTGCGTCCAGCAATTCGTGGGACGGAGCGTCCACGACGGCGATGTGCACCACTTCATTGTCTGCATCCAGTAATATTCCCTGATGACGTTGGCACAGCGCCGTAAGTTGGGTGGTATTCATCTCTTTTCCTTAATTAATATCGAAACGGAAAACATCTTCACAGGCCTGTTGCAATGCGCTGTCATTCTGGATAACGCAGTTACGGCTCCAGCCGGTAATACCGTTGGCATTGTCCCAACCCGGCGTCATGGTGATGCTTAACCCGTTCAGGCTTTCTTGTCCGCTGAGGCTGACCACCCCTTTTTCAACGCTCATGGCTGAGACATAACGGGTGGTGGCTGGAGAAGGGATGCCATTCGTTCCGGCATCACAGGTTGTTGTTCCGCCATGCTCCAGCGCACAGAGCTCAACCGCCGTGCGATAGGGAACAAAGGTTTGCAGCATGTCTGTTAACGCGGCTTTGCGCAGATAGTTTTGATAAGCCGGAATACCGATGGCGCTAAGGATGGCAATAATGCCAATGACCACCATGAGTTCGATAAGTGTGAAGCCTCGTTGCTTGTCCATCGTTCGCTCCTTGAGTTAGCTGGCGCTACTTTGGCAAACGCTCGGGGTCACGGCGAGAGGCAAAAAACAGAACGGGAAGGCGGGTTCCGAGGATTTTTATGAAATTACAGAGTCAGACAACGTATTTGCGAAGAGGCTCGAAGAAACAGCCGTATGGCGGCGTAAACGCTTTATCCGGCCGATAGAAAAAACCGACGTGATGGGCCCGATAAGTGAAAGTACTATCGGGCTACACCATCAGTAATTAGCGAAAACGCATAGAGAGATCGAGCGCGCGAACATGCTTGGTCAGCGCGCCAACAGAGATGAAATCCACGCCGGTTTCGGCAAATTCGCGCAGAGTTTCATGAGTGACGTTACCCGACACTTCCAGACGCGCCTGGCCGTTGGTGCGTTTTACCGCTTCCCGCATTTGGTCAGTTTCGAAGTTATCGAGCATGATGATGTCGGCCCCTGCTTTCAGCGCGTCGTCCAGTTCATCCAGGCTTTCTACTTCGACTTCAACCGGCACATCCGGGTGCAGCCAGAAGGCTTTTTCAACGGCCTGACGTACCGAACCAGAAGCAATAATGTGGTTTTCTTTAATCAGGAAAGCATCAGAAAGCCCCAGACGATGATTCGCTCCGCCGCCGCATAATACGGCGTATTTCAGCGCGGTACGTAGCCCCGGCAGAGTTTTACGTGTATCCAGCAGTTGGGTTTTTGTTCCCGCCAGCAGGTCGACATATTTACGCACCTCGCTCGCCACACCCGAAAGCGTCTGTACAAAATTAAGCGCGGTACGTTCGCCGGTTAGCAGCACGCGGGAAGGGCCGTCCAGTTCAAATAGCGGCTGATTGGCCTTAATGCTGTCGCCATCTTCGACATGCCAGGTGATGTTGACATCATCGCCAGCCAGTTGAATAAAGACCTCTTCTACCCAACGTTTTCCACAAAAAACGCCATCTTCGCGGGTGATCACGGTGGCGTGGGAGCGCATCTCCGCGGGTAAAAGTTGTGCGGTGATATCGTTATTGGCATCAACTTCTCCGCCTAAATCTTCACGCAGCGCCTGAGCTACAGCGGCAGGGATATCCAGATTTATGCGTTCCAACAGCGCGTCACGTCGGTAGTCAGGGTTATAGCGGCGAGGCGGCATGATAAAACTCCAAATTGCTAACGAATCATAAGGTGGAAACATGCTACCCTGAACCTGATATGAGCACCACCAATAAGGAGATTCTGCATGTTGTTAGACGAGGGCTGGCTGGCAGAGGCGCGACGCGTTCCCTCTCCTCATTACGATTGCCGCCCGGATGACGAAAACCCTTCTCTGCTGGTGGTGCATAATATCAGCCTGCCGCCCGGCGAGTTTGGCGGCCCGTGGATCGATGCGCTGTTTACGGGCACGATTGATCCCAATGCCCATCCTTATTTTGCCGGGATCGCCCATTTGCGCGTTTCGGCACATTGTTTAATTCGCCGTGACGGTGAAATCGTGCAGTATGTCCCCTTTGATAAACGCGCCTGGCATGCTGGCGTGTCGAACTATCAAGGCCGCGAACGCTGTAATGATTTCTCAATTGGTATTGAGCTGGAAGGGACGGATACGCTGGCTTATACCGATGCGCAGTATCAGCAACTGGCAGCCGTGACGAATGCCCTGATTACGCGTTATCCGGCCATTGCCAACAACATGACAGGACATTGCAATATTGCGCCCGAGCGTAAGACCGATCCCGGGCCCTCTTTTGACTGGGCAAGGTTTCGCGCCCTGGTCACCCCCTCGTCGCACAAGGAGATGACATGACGCTGTTTACAACATTACTGGTGTTGATTGTTGAACGCCTGTTTAAGCTGGGTGAGCACTGGCAGCTTGATCACCGGGTTGAAGCTTTTTTCCGCCGGGTGAAGCATTTTTCGATGATGCGTACGGTAGGCATGGCCCTTATTGCGATGGGGGTGACGTTCCTGCTGCTGCGCGCACTTCAAGGCCTGTTGTTTAACGTGCCTTTGCTGGTGGCGTGGATCTTAATTGGTTTGCTGTGCATCGGCGCTGGCAAGACGCGTCTTCATTATCATGCCTATCTGAACGCGGCTGCTCGCGATGACGCTCACGCCCGTGAAGCGATGGCCAGCGAGCTGACCCTGATTCATGGGATTCCGCCTGAGTGCGATGAGCGTGAGTTCTTGCGCGAACTGCAGAACGCGCTGTTATGGAACAACTTTCGCTTTTATCTGGCGCCGTTATTCTGGCTGATTGTCGGTGGCCCGTGGGGACCGGTGACGCTGGTGGGTTATGCCTTTCTACGTGCCTGGCAGTCCTGGCTGGCGCGCTATCAGACGCCACACCAGCGTTTGCAATCAGGTATCGATGCGATCCTGCATGTGCTGGACTGGATCCCGGTGCGCCTGGCGGGTGTCGTCTATGCGCTGCTGGGGCACGGCGAGAAGGCGTTGCCTGCCTGGTTTGCGTCGCTGGCGGATCTGCATACTTCGCAATATCAGGTGCTTACTCGCCTTGCGCAGTTTTCTTTGGCGCGTGAACCACATACCGATAAAGTCGCAACGCCAAAAGCCGCGGTTTCGATGGCGAAGAAGACCTCGTTTGTGGTGGTGGTGGTCATTGCCGTGTTGACCATTTATGGCACATTAATTTAAGCCATTATTGGTGGATGGCGCTGCGCTTATCCGTCGAGGAAAAAAATTGGCCCGGTCGCTTTGTGCTTGCGGGCCAATCTTTCAAAGCGTATCAGCAGGCGGGATGCCAAAATCTGGCATCCCGTTTTCGTTCCAGCGCACCAGCTTCAGACGAGTGTGGCGGTTTGGATCGTATAGCGGATCGCCCTCGATTTCAGTGTAATTTCTCGCGTGGTACACCAGCACATCTTCACCTTCCGGCGTTTGCGTAAAGCTGTTGTGCCCCGGCCCGTATTGGCGGTTTTCGTAGCTGGTGGTAAAGACCGGGCGCGGCGATTTGTGCCAGTTCTGCGGGTTGAGCGGATCGGCATTGAGATCAATCCACAATAATCCCATACAGTAGTTCTCATCGGTGGCGCTGGCGGAATAGCTGATAAACAGCTTGTCACCGTGAAACATGACGGCCGGGCCTTCGTTGACCCAAAAACCCCGGCATTCCCAGTCATACTCTGGATGACTGAGCATTACCGGCTCGCTTTTAATCGTCCATGGATTTTCCAGTTCGGCGAGATAGATATTGGAGTTTCCGGCGATATCGGGGGATTTCTGCGCCCACAGATACCACTGTTTTCCCTGATGGTTAAAGGTGGTGGCATCAAGCGCGAAGGTATCAAACTGCGTTTTAATCTGCCCTTTCTCTGTCCATTGACCGGTCAGCGGATCGGCGTCTGCACATTCGAGCGCAAACATACGGTGCTGGAACATCCCCAGCTTGTCGAGCGCCTGTGTGTGGGCGGCGGCAAAATAGATGTACCACTTGCCTGCCAGATGATGGATCTCAGGTGCCCAGATCAACTGGCTCATGGGGCCGTTTTCTGGTTTGCGCCAGACGACAACCGGGATAGCGGTGCGTAACCCTTCCAGCGAGTCCGCCCGGCGGATCTCCAGACGATCGTATTCGGGCACTGAAGCAATGAAATAGTAGTGGCTACCGTCACGTAAAATAAACGGGTCGGCACGCTGTTCAATAAAGGGATTTGGCCACTGATTCATTAGGCTTTCCTTACGTTTTCAGTCGTTTTTATATCGTGGTACTCAT
>NZ_JAHLRC010000069.1:0-19210 GCF_018919545.1 Citrobacter sp. S46_ASV_140 | reverse complement strand
TCTTTATGATGCGCCTTGCGCCGGGAAGTCCATTCACCGGGGAACGCGCGTTACCGCCAGAAGTACTGGCTAATATCGAAGCGAAATATCATCTTAACGATCCTATCTCGACGCAGTACTTCAGCTACCTCAAGCAGCTGGCGCATGGCGATTTTGGGCCATCTTTTAAATATAAAGACTATACGGTAAACGACCTTGTGGCATCGAGCTTTCCGGTTTCTGCGAAGCTGGGAGCTGCGGCCTTTATTCTGGCGGTCCTCGTTGGCGTTAGCGCTGGGGTGATAGCCGCGCTGAAACAAAATACGCGTTGGGACTACACGGTGATGGGGGTGGCAATGACCGGGGTGGTTATCCCCAGTTTCGTGGTCGCTCCCTTATTAGTCATGATATTTGCCATAACCTTGAAATGGCTGCCCGGAGGCGGCTGGAATGGCGGGGCGTTGAAATTTATGATCCTGCCGATGGTGGCCTTGTCACTGGCTTATATCGCCAGTATCGCCCGTATTACCCGCGGTTCGATGATTGAAGTGCTGCACTCTAACTTTATTCGTACCGCGCGTGCTAAAGGGTTGCCGATGCGGCGGATTATTTTCCGCCATGCGTTAAAACCTGCGCTGTTGCCTGTGCTGTCCTATATGGGACCAGCATTTGTCGGCATTATTACCGGTTCGATGGTTATTGAAACCATCTATGGTTTGCCGGGCATTGGCCAGCTATTCGTCAATGGCGCGTTAAACCGCGACTATTCGCTGGTCCTGAGCCTCACCATACTGGTAGGGACGCTGACCATCGTGTTTAACGCGATTGTTGACGTGCTGTATGCCGTTATCGACCCGAAAATTCGTTACTGATACTGGAGCTCGCTATGATGTTAAGTAAGAAAAACAGCGAAGCGCTGGAAAATTTCAGTGAAAAGCTGGAGGTCGAGGGCCGCAGTCTGTGGCAGGACGCGCGTCGACGCTTTATGCATAACCGCGCGGCGGTAGCAAGCCTGGTCGTGCTGGTGATTATTGCGCTGTTTGTGACGCTGGCGCCGATGCTGTCGCAGTTTACCTACTTCGATACCGACTGGGGCATGATGTCCAGCGCGCCGGATACAGAATCTGGACACTATTTCGGCACCGACTCGTCAGGTCGAGACCTGCTGGTTCGTGTGGCGATTGGCGGTCGCATCTCGTTGATGGTCGGCATTGCCGCGGCGTTGGTCGCGGTAGTTGTCGGCACGCTATACGGTTCTCTGTCGGGCTACCTCGGCGGTAAAATCGACTCGGTGATGATGCGTCTGCTGGAAATCCTCAACTCCTTCCCGTTCATGTTCTTCGTGATTCTGCTGGTCACCTTCTTTGGGCAAAATATCCTGCTGATTTTTGTCGCTATTGGGATGGTATCCTGGCTGGATATGGCGCGTATCGTGCGTGGGCAAACGCTGAGTCTTAAGCGCAAAGAGTTTATTGAAGCAGCGCAAGTGGGTGGGGTATCTACCGTGCGCATCGTTATCCGTCATATTGTGCCGAACGTGCTGGGCGTGGTGGTGGTGTACGCTTCGTTGCTGGTGCCCAGCATGATCCTGTTTGAATCCTTCCTGAGCTTTTTGGGATTAGGGACGCAGGAGCCGTTAAGTAGCTGGGGGGCGTTGCTGAGTGATGGTGCCAACTCGATGGAAGTCTCACCATGGCTGCTGCTGTTCCCGGCAGGATTCCTGGTGGTCACTTTGTTCTGTTTTAACTTTATTGGCGATGGCCTGCGTGATGCCCTCGACCCGAAAGACCGTTAAGGAGTGCAGCCATGAGCGTAATTGAAACCTCAACCGCGCCGCTCGCGCAACAACAGGCTAACGCACTGCTGAACGTTAAAGATCTGCGCGTGACGTTTGCCACCCCCGACGGCGATGTGACTGCGGTAAACGATTTAAACTTTTCTCTGCGAGCTGGAGAAACGCTGGGTATTGTTGGGGAATCCGGTTCAGGTAAATCGCAAACGGCCTTTGCCCTGATGGGCCTGCTGGCGGCAAATGGCCGTATCGGAGGATCTGCAACTTTCAACGGACGTGAAATTCTGAATTTACCGGAACGTGAGTTGAACAAACTGCGCGCCGAGCAAATCTCGATGATTTTCCAGGACCCGATGACCTCTCTCAATCCGTACATGCGAGTCGGCGAGCAGTTGATGGAAGTTCTCATGCTGCATAAAGGCATGAGCAAAGCGGAAGCCTTTGAAGAATCGGTCAGAATGCTGGATGCGGTGAAAATGCCGGAAGCGCGTAAGCGTATGAAAATGTATCCGCATGAATTCTCTGGCGGGATGCGTCAGCGTGTAATGATCGCCATGGCACTGTTGTGCAGGCCTAAATTACTGATAGCCGATGAGCCGACTACTGCGCTCGATGTTACGGTACAGGCGCAAATCATGACCCTGCTGAATGAACTGAAAAGCGAATTCAACACTGCGATTATCATGATCACCCACGATCTGGGAGTAGTTGCCGGTATTTGCGATAAAGTTTTGGTGATGTACGCCGGACGTACCATGGAATATGGCAGTGCACGGGATGTCTTTTATAAGCCCGTTCATCCGTATTCGATTGGTTTGCTGAATGCCGTACCTCGTCTGGATGCCGAAGGGGAAGAGATGCTGACTATCCCGGGCAACCCGCCGAACCTGTTGCGTCTACCAAAAGGCTGTCCATTCCAGCCGCGTTGCCCGCATGCGATGGAAATCTGTAGCAGTGCTCCGCCACTGGAAGAGTTTAGTCCGGGCCGCCTGCGCGCCTGCTTTAAACCGGTGGAGGAACTGGTATGAATGCGGTCACCGAACAACGAAAAGTGCTCCTTGAAATTGCCGATCTTAAAGTCCATTTCGACATTAAAGACGGCAAGCAGTGGTTTTGGCAGCCTTCTAAAACCCTGAAAGCGGTTGATGGCGTGACTCTGCGACTGTATGAAGGTGAAACCCTGGGCGTGGTTGGCGAATCAGGCTGTGGAAAATCGACTTTTGCCCGTGCGATTATTGGCCTGGTGAAAGCCACCGATGGAAAAGTCGCTTGGCTGGGTAAAGATTTGCTGGGCATGAGACCCGATGAGTGGCGGGAAGTGCGTAGCGATATTCAGATGATTTTCCAGGATCCGCTGGCATCACTGAACCCGCGCATGACCATCGGTGAAATCATTGCCGAACCGCTGCGGACTTATCATCCGAACCTGTCAGGTCAGGAAGTCCGCGACCGTGTGAAGGCGATGATGATGAAGGTGGGGTTGCTGCCAAATCTGATTAACCGCTACCCGCATGAATTTTCAGGCGGTCAGTGTCAGCGTATTGGTATTGCCCGTGCGCTGATCCTCGAGCCGAAGCTGATTATTTGCGATGAACCGGTTTCGGCGCTGGACGTATCCATTCAGGCCCAGGTGGTGAACCTGTTACAACAGCTCCAGCGTGAAATGGGATTATCGTTAATCTTCATTGCTCACGACCTGGCGGTGGTGAAACATATCTCCGATCGCGTGCTGGTCATGTATCTCGGACATGCGGTGGAATTAGGGACTTATGATGAGGTGTACCATAATCCGCTGCACCCTTATACCAAAGCGTTGATGTCTGCAGTGCCAATTCCCGACCCGGATCAGGAAAGGAACAAGGTTATCCAGTTGCTGGAAGGCGAATTGCCGTCGCCGATTAATCCTCCTTCCGGCTGCGTGTTCCGTACGCGCTGCCCGATTGCCGGACCGGAATGCGCAAAAACCCGCCCGGTTCTCGAAGGAAGTTTCCGTCACGCAGTTTCCTGCCTGAAAGTAGACCCGCTATAATCCTGAGGGCTGACAAAGGTCAGCCCTTCTTTTTGGTGAGGTATATGTGTCAGGTTTAGTCTCTTCTGTCCGCCGCGCGCTCTATCGCAAATTATTCGATTTAAACACCCTTTCAGGGCGTCGCTTTGAAGGTATGTGCGCGCTGTTCGCCTTGCTCAGCGTTATTGTTATCTTCATTGAGTCCGGGGTCGGGACGCAATACCATTTAACCTTTGAGGAATGGCGCATTTTTGTCTGGCTGGAGGTCTTTATTACTCTGGTCTTTACCCTCGAATATTTTCTTCGCTTATGCAGCTGGGCCAATCCCGCTAAATATGTGTTTAGCTTCTGGGGGATTATCGATCTGGCCACCATTCTACCGCTGTACGTGATGTGGCTATGGCCTGAAATCAGTCTGAGCTATGTCTTCGCCTGGCGAGCGATGCGTGTCCTGCGCGTCTTGCGTATTCTCAAGCTGCTGCGTTTTATGCCTTCTCTGCGAGTATTCTGGAATGCGTTAAAAAGCGCCCGTCATCAACTGATGTTGTTCTATTCCTTTATTGCCATTCTGATGGTTGTTTTCGGCGCGATGATGTATCTGATAGAAGGGCCCAAATATGGCTTTACTACGCTGAATGCGTCTGTGTATTGGGCTATTGTTACGGTCACCACCGTCGGCTACGGTGACATTACACCGCACACGCCGTTGGGACGCATGGTGGCGTCAGTGCTTATCCTGATTGGATACTCTGTGATTGCGATACCGACCGGATTGATAACCACACACATGAGCAGTGCGTTCCAACAGCGCGGATATCAGCGTAGATGCCCACAGTGTCAGCAGGCGCAGCATGAACATAGTGCGCAGTTTTGTAACCGCTGCGGAAGTAAACTGCCGGGATAAAAATGAAAAAAGCTGCGAGAGCAGCTTTTTTGTTTGTTACTCGCGCCAAAGAATATGGCAGAGTTTGTGATCTTTTTCGCGACATAATAAAACGCGCGCAAAAATATCGTTAATCTCGCCGTCTTCTGTATCTGCCAGACCAATCACCACTTCGGCAAAAAAGTCAGGGTTCAGGTCAAAATCAACATGCTCCTGCCAGTCTTCTGCCGGGTCGAATAACTCGGCACCACCGCGCTCTTCAAACTGTAAATTGAACAGAATGATGTCGGCTGGATCCAGGTTGTCCGCAGCCAGTTCGAGAAAAATATCGTAAGCCTGCTCAAGCGTTTCGTCTTCAGTCAGGCGATTGTTCAAATCCATATCCATAATGACTACCTGTTTACTGTCTGATGGGCACGTTTTACAGCAACGGACTAAAGAAGTAAAACAGTCGCTCAGCGATCCGCTGCCAGAGTGGGCGTTTTACCCACAAACGGGCATCAAGCAGACGGGAACGCGAAATATAATCATCCTGTACTGCCGCGAGATCGCCACCGAATCCGGCATCATCAATGACCAGCGTGATTTCAAAATTGAGCCACAGACTGCGCATATCCAGGTTAACGGTACCGACCAGGCTCAGCTCGCCATCGACCAGTACGCTCTTGGTGTGCAGTAAGCCACCTTCGAACTGATAGATTTTAACGCCAGCCGCCAGCAACTCAGTGAAAAAGGCCCGGCTTGCCCAGCCAACCAGCAGGGAATCATTCTTGCGTGGAAGAATAATACTGACGTCGACCCCGCGCTGCGCCGCTGTACAGATCGCGTGCAGCAGATCGTCGCTGGGAACGAAGTAGGGCGTGGTCATAATTAAATATTCACGCGCCGAATAAGCTGCGGTTAACAGCGCCTGATGAATCAAATCTTCAGGGAAACCAGGTCCCGAAGCGATTGTGTGAATGGTGTGGCCGCTGGCCTGCTCAAACGGCATGATATTGACGTCTGGCGGCGGGGGCAGAATGCGCTTGCCGGTCTCAATTTCCCAGTCGCAGGAATAGACGATGCCCATAGCGGTGGCTACCGGGCCTTCCATTCTCGCCATCAAATCCACCCATTGCCCGACGCCTGCATCTTGTTTGAAGAAACGGGGATCGACCATGTTCATGCTGCCGGTATATGCAATATAGTTATCGATCATGATCATTTTGCGGTGCTGACGCAGGTCCATACGGCGTAAAAATACACGCATCAGGTTTACTTTCAGCGCTTCAACAACCTCGATACCCGCGTTACGCATCATCGCCGCCCATGGGCTGCGAAAGAACGCCACGCTACCCGCGGAGTCCAGCATCAGGCGGCAGTGAATTCCACGCCTTGCGGCAGCCATTAATGACTCGGCGACCTGATCGGCCATACCGCCCGGTTGCCAGATGTAGAACACCATCTCGATGTTGTGACGCGCCAGTTGAATATCACGGATCAATGCCTGCATCACGTCCTCTGAACTGGTGAGCAACTGCAGTTGATTCCCTTTAACGCCAGCGATTCCCTGACGACGCTCGCACAGCTTAAATAAGGATGACGCGACGCTGCTGTTTTCCTGCGCAAAAATATGCTTACAGGCTTTAAGATCGTTCAGCCACTTGGCCGTTGACGGCCACATTGCCCGGGCGCGTTCGGCGCGACGTTTACCCAGGTGGAGCTCACCGAAGGACAGATAAGCAATGATCCCTACCAATGGCAGAATATAGATGATCAAAAGCCAGGCCATTGCGGAGGGCACTGCGCGTCGTTTCATTAGAATGCGTAATGTTACGCCAGCAATGAGTACCCAGTAACCCAGAATGACCAGCCAACTCACCACGGTGTAGAAGGTTGTCATAAATTTAAAAATCCTTTTGAAAGCGTATTGTTAAGAGTTTACGCATCAGGATTAATCTGGCAAATAAAAACACGGGAAAACCACTGGTCTGCATTCGGTGTGGCGTTATAATGGCCGCTCAGTGACTGAAAGAGTAGTAAACATGAAGCGTAGTAGAACGGAAGTGGGACGCTGGCGGATGCTGCGTCAGGCTAGCCGCCGTAAAGCACGTTGGCTTGAAGGACAATCGCGCCGTAATATGCGTATCCATACCATCAGAAAGTGTATTCTCAACCATCAACGTAACTCGTTGCTGTTTGCGATCCACAACATCTGATCTCAAAAGGGCACCGCTGGCGGTGCCCAATGTCTGCTTTTCGTTTTGTTTTTAAAATACTTTTTTGTATTGTCATTCGGCCTATTTCGAAGAATTCCGCGTAAAAACGTTCTGTTACGCTAAAGCCTTCTATTACCTGCCTTTCGGCCTTCCAATCATCACACTTTGAGTACAAGTGTTACATTGCGGGTAGCTTAGAGCAACGAGTTTTGTGTACACTTTTGCGTACTCAAAAGCCAAATGTGTACCCATTCAATGATCACTGACACAAAGCTCAGGAAGGCCCTTGGCAAGAAGCGCGATGATATCGAAACCATTTCAGATTCTCACGGACTCAACGCAAGGATCAGCCAGGCTGGAAAAGTTTCTTTCTTCTATCGATACAGATGGGCTGGTAAAGCTGTAAAACTCAATGTCGGTGATTATCCAGCAATGAGCATTGTTCAGGCAAGGGAAAGGCGTCAACAGTTCAGAACGTGGCTAACTGAAGGTTTAGATCCTCGCGAGCAAGTGAAGCTGGAAAAATTATCTCGCGAAGGTTCTATGACAGTGGCTGAAGCCTTCGATTATTGGATCGAGAAACACTGCATCGCGAATCAACTCACAAAGACGGATTATTATCAGCTGGTATTCGCCAAACATATCGCCGAACCGATGCGGAACGTCAAAGTCGATAACTCGACAAAAATGCACTGGATAGATGTATTTGATCAGATTGAAAGCAGGGTAATGGCCCACTATATGCTTTCACTGTGCAAGCGCTCATTCAGGTTCTGTATTAACCGAGGCGTAATATCGACCAATCCGCTCGAGGGATTGCTACCCACTGACGTTGGCCAAAAACCGAAAAAGAGAACGCGGCGGCTGGATGACAGTGAGCTGGTGGCAATTTATCGCTGGCTGCAAAATCGCATGTCGATAGAGTCCGTATTTCTTGTGAAGTTTATTATGCTGACCGGCTGTAGAACGGCAGAAATTCGATTAAGCGAAAGGTCGTGGTTTAGACTGAATGAAAATGAATGGATAGTTCCGGCCGGTAGTTACAAAACGCGAGTGCATATGAGAAGGGCACTTTCTGAAGCGGCGGTAGGGTTGGTCAAAAATCATATTGAGAAGATTAACACAAAACACTTAGTCACCTCACAGCGCTTACTGGATGGTGAAATCAAGGACGTCCCAGTACATCCGCCAGTCGCTTCAAATTACGCAAGGTATATTTGGTCTGCTGCGGGAATGGAACCCTGGTCTCTCCATGATATGAGAAGAACGATCGCGACAAACCTTTCAGAACTTGGCTGTCCGCCGCATGTGATTGAAAAACTACTTGGTCATCAGATGGTCGGTGTAATGGCTCACTACAATCTGCACGACTACATCGATGACCAAAAACACTGGCTCCACGTTTGGCAGAGCCATCTTGAAAACATCATCGGTGAGCCGTTCAGTTAATTGGCTGTTTCACACCTTCCCACTCTTTGACTGACTCCGACTTCCAGCGGTTAGGGTTACCGGGAAAGTCCGGGGCGGGGAACGGCTTCGCAAAACCCCGCGGCATAGTTTCTGTGCTTTGCCATGACCAAAGGGTTTTACGTGAGATTTTGTATCGACTGGTCAGGTCTGACGTCAGCAAAATATCATCCATCGTTTTTCTCCAATGGCCCGAATTGGGCCATTTCTAATAGTAATATCAAGAAACCTGGCCCGGCAGCGCTCGTAATCTGCGCATGCCTGTCATAGCCGTGGCCACGTAGCTCGCCTTGCGGTTCACTACCTCCACCCAGACCTTCACACCTTCAACTCTCACCGTATAAGTCTCTTTCATCTTGCTGCGGCCATAGTCGCCGTAGCGTTCGTGATGAGTGGCCAGTGCTATGTCGCATGCCTGACGCGCTAAAGGGGATTGCTGATTACCTCGGTTAATCAGTCGCATTACATCTCCTCAACGGGAGGGCGAACCCTCCCAAATCTGTTAGCCAACGTATTCCGGTTTCATATCCGCCAGGGTGATGCTGAACTGATCGTGCAGCTCGTCGCCCAGGTGACGTTTCGCCGTTGCAAGAACTCGCTCAACTTCCCCGAAACGTGCTGCTGCATTCGGTTCGTCCGGAGACGGTAGGGAGTTGATTGCGGCTTCTACTTTGTTGCGGTGATCCACCAGGTAATAGCGCTTCACAGCTTTATTTTTCAGCTCTGTGAACAGTGCAGTGCCAAGCAGTGCTTTCTGAGATTCGATATCGGCTCGGATGGCTTTGGCCTGGTCTACTGTGCTGGACGTATCGATGCGTTCGCGGATCTCATTTGCTAGCGCATCCACGTTCGCTACTGACTCCTGCACGCTGGTGGTGATATCAACCTCGCTGGTGATCTCTTCCACAGACATTCTCTGCGCTGAAGCCGGATTGATTTCACGCTCGGTGCGCTGCTCAACTTCGTCTGGGGTATAGACGCCAAGAATCACTTCCGGGCAATACAGTCGCGCCCAATACTTCACGCCCAGGTATGCAATTTGCTGTTTAGGATTGGACACCCACAGAGGGGAATTGCGAGTTACAACACCAGACAGGTAAAGAGGTTCACCCCAGGTGATTTCTACCTCGCCGCGAAGAATGGCGCCAACCTGAACAAACAGGCCGATCTCATCCTCATCAGTCCAGCCGCGGACGCGCTCGGTGACGGTGTATTTCCCATTTTTTCCGTTCTTGTCTCGCGTAATTTCCTGTGTTCTGGTGCAGCGCTCCCAATCTCCGCCATAACGATAGTGAAAACGCCCGTGGATAGCGCTGGAACTCGCGATTACAGCGTTGACCAGTTGTGCTTCGTAACCAAGAACACCGTTCACCAGGTGAGTTTTCTGCGCTACTGCGTATGGATTCATGCCCCATTGCATTGCCTGCATAACAATCGCCATACAGTCAGCTGGTTTTCCGGCAAGGTGTGCCGGGACCGTCACCTGAGAATCGGCCATCAGGTTAGCGAATGCGGTTAACTGGCCCAGTGCCTGTACGTTAAAAATCGCGTTACTGGCTGAAATGGTGTTAGGTGCCTGCTGTTCAGCGGTAACAATATTGGTGTTTTCCATGATTTATCCCCTTATGCCTGAGTACGCAGCGCTTCAAGGCGGCGCAGGTCGAAGTCGTTCAGTTCATCGGTGTAATCAGCGGTGATCGGCGCTGGCCATTCGCCAGTGTCAAAGCCGGTAGCGATAGCGCGCATCGCCTTGCGGTACTCGAGCATGCCCAGTTCCAGCAGTTCGGCGGAGGCCTCGATGATGGCAATCCAATGGTAGTTCTCGTCTTTGTTGACGAAAATCCAGAAGAACTGGTCCAGTGTTGCGGTCTCGCAATACATAGCCGCGCTCAGGTGGTAGTCACGATCGATGATTTCTCGGTGCAGTTTGGCGCGAAGACCTTCCTGCTTAACGTTCCACATGCTGATGGTTTTCAGGTCGGCACCGATGCGCAAGCCGTCCAGGTCGATTTCCAGATCCGGGCGCACACGGACTTCCAGACCGGTTTCGTCGTCGAAGCCAAAGTAGCTGACTTCTACTGCGCGGCTCGGGTGTGTCAGTAGCTTGCCAGCTGTCGGGTGCTGGAGCAGGGCTTTCTGAATGCTCAGTGCAGTGCTCAGTTGCTGGCGGGTTACCAGCACTTTCCCATGCGGATTCTCGCGCCACGCATCCAACAGCTCGTCGGCGAAGACGGCTTCCGGATTAACAGACTTCACAGCCTGAATCAGATCTGCTTTGGTACCGGACACTTTCAGCGGTGCCAGTTTCTGCGCTTCCTGTGCAACCAGGTCAGGACTGATGATTGCCAGTTGCTCGAGTAACGCATCACGGCTACCGCTGGTTTTCACCTGAGCAGGCAGAGTGGCGTTGTATTCCTTGATGCAGGCTTTCATCGCCGCAGCGGTCTGCTTCTGATCCGCTTCGATACGCTGGTACTCTTCTGGCAGCGACATATAGCTCTGACCGGTTTCCTCGGCTGAACCACCCAGCGGCACCTGAGCAGGCAGAGTGGCGTTGTATTCCTCTAGCAAAGCTTTGATATCGTCTGCGCTCAGTTGCGCTGGCAGGCTGGCGTTGTACTCATCAATAAACGCGCGGATCGTTGCCGTGGTGGTAAATGCGCCTTCCGGGATTACGGGTTCAACGCTAAATTCTTCATCGAGCTGCTCTGGCTGCAACGCCAGCGCATGCACCAGGTTACCCATATCCAGTACAGAAGAGCGTTCTTTGATAATGGTTTTCTCTACGTGGCGCGCATTGAAGTACATCAGCGAAACACGTGCGTCTTTCACCTGGGTTGAGCTGATACCGTTCGCTGCGTGATAAACCTCGTTCGGCAAACCCTCATAGCGACCTGGCTCGAAGTAAGCGGGGTACATGACAGCCGGTTCGTCAGTTTGCGCTTCTGGTTCGGTTTGGTTTACAGAGTCGCTATTTTGGGCGACAGAATCCGTATTCTGGTTTACATCGGCTTGCTGGCTGGTATATGACTCTTCACCAGTTTCCAGACTGCTTTTGCCTGACTGCACTTCAGTACCAGCCTGTTTTTCATCACTGACAGTTTCTTCCATCTGCACATCGGCGGCGTCCTCATTTTCCATTTTATCTTCCTCATTTGAGGCGGCGTTGTAGCTTTCATGAACCCACTTCGGATCGTTCGGGTCACTAATGCCTTCAACGAAGTCACCGCGCGAAACCGCAAGAATTTTGTTTACCTCTTCAGCCGTTACTTTTTCCTGTTTCATCGGTACAGGCATAGACGAACGACCGCAGGCTATATCAACGAGCAGCGGATCTGGATTAGCGTGGTCAGTTTCTGTCAGTACTCTATTCAAATATTCCTGATGTTTGACGGGATCTTCATAAAGTCCTTCTGGTGTAGTTTTTACTGTTGCGATAATGCAGGCACGTGAGTAGTCCAGGCTACCAGGCATTGAAACGAATCTCTCTCGAGTAGCCAGCCATTCAGGATCGTCCATCTTATTCATGATGGAGTTTGCCTGTAGTTCTATATCCAGAGGGACGTTGTAAATATCAAATTCGCGGTCACGGGCACGTAACGCCAGAGCAATTTCATGCTCCAGCCCGAGAATGGTTTGCGGGAATTTGCGGTCAGAGGCAATGCCGCCACCGGCGTTCGCACCAGAAGGTGTGCGATTAATGGTTGTTACACGATTACCTTTGCTCCACTCTTTAACCAGTAGGCCGCGATCGATGTAATCTGTATTGAACCATACCGTCAGGAACTGAATAACGGTTGCCAGTTCTGGTTTTTTCCCGTCGACAGGGAATGCTTTCTTAACTGCATTCACAACTTTATGAATATCGTGCTCAATGGCTTTTTTGAATGCTTCCACATTCTCAGCAGCCAGCAGCAGGTTCTGGACGTACGCGTCATCGGTGTCCATCTCAAGGCGCACAATCTCGTTTTTCTGCCCAGCGTCGACGTGATAGAGATATTCACCATCACCAATGAACTGAGCCAGTACGCGCTGGCGGAATGGCAGGGTGGCAATGACGATTAGGTTAGGCTGGTCTGTCTGCTGAGATTGATCTTCAGTACCGACTTGACCATCAACGACATTGTTATCTGTCTGGTGGTTTTCTTCCTGCGCCGCATCATCAGCTTTCAATTTCACATTCCAGGTGCGCTGGTCTTCGGCCAGTTCATAACGATCACACCAGGTGAAATCAACTTCACCTTCTTTTGGCAGACCGTCAACAACCGGGAAATCAGTGCGAATTGGTTTGGCGTAGTCCTTACCACGGCCCGTTTCGATGCCTGCATCTTCCAGTGCGACATCCAGCATTAGGTTGGCGCGAGCCTCAGTTTTTGCAGTGAACCAGACCACTGCATCTTGCTTTCCGGATTTCTGAGTGGCTTTAACCACATTAAAGAATTCCATGTGAGATCCTCATTTTTGGGTGTTAGAATCCCCGGACCATTGATAGCGCCCATTGGGTTAACTTTGGTTTTAATGTTGTTTCCGGTGTAACTTTGGTCGGTGGCACCGGACGTAGCTCCCGCCTTGCGCGGGTTTTACGTTAGCCTTCGTGAGCCATCTGGTCGTGCGAAGCGCAACGTCTGGAGCAATACTCTTTCTCTTTACGCGCCAGCTGTGAGCCGTTGCGATAGAGAAGGGTGCTTTTGATTACTTCTTCCGGTTTAACCGGCTTCCTGCAATAACCGCATTTCTTGTCAAGCATCTGGATCCCCCTTCTGTGCCAGCAGGTAGCAGAGACGGCGGAGAAGCACCTCAAAGTAATTCAGCCTTACGGCCTGCTGCTGGGCTGGTTCTCGTGCAAAGTCTTTCATGTAACCCCCCTCTAGCTGATCTCATTTTTTCAGCTGAAAACCACGAGAAAGCAGTTCCTTAGCTTCTTTTGCGGTGATGCGCTTTAGGCAATCGCAATCGTCATTGAGTAAGGCTTTTGCGACAAACATGCTTTTAGCCTTAATAACTATCAACTCCTGATGTTCACCGTGGAACGCCATGAAATATCTCATCTCACCCTCGATACCTTGCTTCTGAAACTCAGTGAACTTCGCTGGTGGTGCCGCGGCGCTGATCTTCACGGTTGAGCGTTTTAACTCTGCAGTTCACCACCGCGAAGCTCACTCTGTGCTTTGCCCTTGTCGCCAGGCTGGCGGAACGTTTCAAACCTACTGCGCGTTAATCTCACCACCTCATTTCGGTCTTCGTATGCCCCGGACGGCTACTTCGTGGGCGTCCTGCCTAGGTGGTTGTGTTGATGGAGTAAGTAAAACACTGCTTTACTTTTGTGTCAAGCAAAGTGGTATTGAAAAATAAAATGATGCTTTACTGGAGGCGTGGCTTTTTCACAGAGGTGCGGAAGTCTGAGGTTTAGAATGCTGAAAATGTTGGGATATCGCTCCAGAAGGAGGAATTTCAAAAAAAGAAAATGGAATGTAAAAAGGCTGGGCTTGGTGATTGAAAAACGGAATTGAGATTACAGTTTGCTGATGTTGGTGTGCTTAACTACTTGAAAGATATTTTTATTTTAAGATTTTTATTTCTTGATACTGTCACTTGTCCTGCGGCTCATATACCTTTCGTATAGTTCATCGAGTTTTTTTAAACGTATTGATATTGCCTGAATCACATCGTTTTGGTCTTCTTCTGGTAGTTGACGGAAGAGATCTAAAAGTTGGCGTTCATTATTCTTTAGACCATCATCTGGTCCCACTTCCTGGCCCAGAACCCAAGCTAAGCTTACTCCCAGTCTATCAGCGAGTTTAATCGCGGAATTTTTCCCTATTGTCCCCCTCAAGAACCAGTTATTAACAGACTGGGAAGTGACACCACAAATTCTTGCAAGATCTGCCTTTGAAAGATGGTTACTTTCTATTATTTCTTTAAGTCTTTGAACTTGTTGGTTTTCAGCTAACTTAGTGTTTTTTTTCATAAATCTGATTTTATTGAGATTACTCAGAGTCTTCTTTAATCCTGCGATTCATATATTTCGCATATAACTCGTCAAGTTCCTTAAGGCGCAGAGAGAAAATCCGAATCATGTTCCGTTGCTCTTCTTCTGGTAACTGACGGTATAGCTCCAGTAGGCGTTGTTCGTCAGGCTTAAGTCCATCCTTTTCTCCAACATCCTCTCCAAGTAGCCATGGCACTGAGACGCCAGCTGCATCAGCTATAGCCAATGCAGAACCTTTGCTAATTCTTCCTGTTTTGAACCAACTGGAAACAGCTTGCTTGCTGACACCAGCAATCCTGGCCATCTCTGTTTTAGAGAAACCTTTCTTGTTCAATTCTGTAAGCCTGGAAATCAGCTCATTTGTCATTGTTTTTTCGCTCATTTCATTAGTGTAAATGATCGCTTTACTGTCAGGTAGGCATTCATGATTTGACTTTTAAAGTAAAATGGTGCTTTACTTTTGCCATCTAAGGAGGCCCTATGACTGGTGTTGAGAAAGCTATTCAAAAATTCGGAACGGGTGCGGCACTCGGAAGAGCGCTTGGATTTTCAAAAATGACAATTTCCAACTGGAAGAAAACAGGCATTCCGCCCGATCACATTCGCTCTGTTTTTGAGCTTACGGGAGTCACTCCGCATGAGTTGCGGCCTGACTTATATCCCAATCCAACCGATGCCTTACCAGCGCAAAAAACGAGGGCATAACTATGCAGTCACTGTCACTTCATCAAAATAGCGGATATCAACCGGCTGCGATGATAAATCGCAATCAACCTGTCTCGGTAGATAAACATGACCAGATCCGCGATGCCGTTCGTGCGTGGGCGGGTGTAGATGGTCAGGATGTCGTTTCTGCTCTGATCGTCGAAGAGTACCGGGCGCAGGGGGGGGACGAGATTACTTTCCCTGGCGATCTCAGCCGACAGCGTCAGAAGCTTTTCCGCTTTCTCGATAACCATTTCAATAGCGAGCGGTACCGCGAGAACGTTCGTCAGTTGACTCCGGCAATTCTTGCTGTTCTGCCGCTCGAGTTCCGCAATCGCCTGCTACCAGAAGACAACGTTATGGCCCGTCTGGCTCGGCTGGAGAAAGAAACCAGCGAAGCGAAGATTGCCGTCGCGATGGATGCGCCACGTCATCAGAAGTTGAAAGAGCTGAGTGAGGGGATTGTGGAGATGTACCGCGTTGACCCTGGGTTAACCGGTCCGCTGATGGAAATGGTGCAGATGATGCTGGGGGCTATATGACCGGTTCAAAAATGGCGAAAGCCGTGGTGCTCGAACACCAACGGCTTTCAGGTGCAATTCGTTGTGGACTCATTGCGAGGAAATTATGTCAGAAAAGTCAGCCTTCAGAAAGATAGATGGGCCACCACTTTAGCGATTAAGAGGTTTTTATGCGTGATTACGCAACCGTTGCGCCTCAGTTCTGGCTTGGAAAAACAGGCCGTGAACTGAGGAAACAAGGCGCGGAGGCGCAGGTGGTTTCGTTCTATCTGATGACCTCGCCACACGCAAATATGCTCGGGTTGTATTACCTGCCAATTCTGTACATAGCCCATGAAACAGGTCTGGGCTTGGAAGGGGCTTCGAAGGGGCTAAAAAGCTCCATTGAAGCGGGATTTTGTAGCTATGACGAGGACACTGAGATGGTTTGGGTGCATGAAATGGCCGCCTATCAGGTTGGTCGATCACTGAAGCCAGGGGATAACCGTTGTGCTGGTGTCAGGAATGAGTATGTGTCATTACCTGAAAACCCTTTTTTATCATTATTTTATGAACGTTATAAAACAGATTTTCACCTTAATTTAAAACGTGAATCGCGCCAAATTTCCGAAGGGGCTTCGAAGGGGCTACGAAGCCAAGATCAGGAACAGGATCAGGAACAAGATCAGGATAAAGATATTATGGGGCATGGCGCCGCCACACCCCGAGGGAAAAATACTTATCCGGATGATTTTGAATTGGCGTGGCAGGAATACCCAAAACGCGCCGGTGGTAACAGCAAGGCTGATGCGTTCAAAGCCTGGACTGCACGTATTAAATCCGGAGCAACAGTTCAGGAGCTTACCGATGGTGTTCGGCGATACGCGGATTACGTAACTGCCGCTGGAAAACTTAACACCGAGTTTGTGAAACAGGCATCCACGTTTTTTGGCCCCTCAAAGCACTACGAAGAGTCGTGGTCTTTAGCGAAGCCAGATGGAAAAAGGGATCCGAACAAAATTTCTCAGCCAGATAAAGCGATTCCGACCGGATTCAGGGGGTGACGATGAAAAACATGGTTTGTACCGGAAATGCTCTCGAGCGCCTTAGAAAACTCATTCCACCTGGCGTTCAGCCGAAGTTCACCAGTGCAGCAGAGTTGTTGGCCTGGCAACGGGAAGAGGGCTTGAAGCGGTGTGAAGAACTGGACAGGGCGAATCAGAAATCCCGGACAGAGAAAATTTTCGGTCGCTCAGGAATTCAAAGCCTGCACCGCAGCTGCACGTTCGCGAATTACCAGGTATCCGGGGAAGGGCAGCGGAAAGCCTTCACGATGGCAAAGAGCTACGCGCAGAACTTTGGGGTCGGCTTTGCGAGCTTCGTGTTCAGTGGTGGTCCTGGTACTGGGAAAAACCATCTGGCGGCAGCGATCGGAAATCATCTCCTGTCTGGTGGCCAATCAGTGTTGGTAGTAACTATCCCTGACCTGATGCTGCGCGTTCGCGAGTGCTACGACGGTGGTCAATCAGAGGCTGCGTTGCTGGACGATCTCTGCAGAGTCGATCTGCTGGTGCTGGATGAAGTCGGTATTCAGCGTGGAAGTAACGGCGAGAAAGTCATTCTGAATCAGGTTATCGACCGTCGCCTGTCGTCAATGCGTCCGGTAGGGATCCTGACGAACCTAAACCACAATGACCTTCTCGTGGCGTTGGGCGCGCGGGTTATCGACCGTCTTCAAATGGATGGCGGGATGTGGGTGAACTTTGACTGGGGTAGCTACCGCAAAAACGTTAGCCATCTCCGGGTCGTTAAATAACCTCGAGGGCAAATCACTATGGCAAGCAAATCACTGTGGGCAATTGTCGATTTTCTTCGGGTTAACCAGACCATCACGCCGCGACAGGTTAAGAATCTGCTGGGATGCGACAGTAAGAAGGCACACAACCTGCTGCTTCACCTGGTACGTAGGGCAGTAGTTATACGAGCTGGCGAGCCACATCACCCGGTCTATTCGCTGCAACCCGGCGGGGAACTGAATATCAAGCAGCTCAAATCGAGTATGAGAAAAAACATGGTTACTTCAGTATGCCGTACAAGTCCGGCGATGAAGCGGGTTCTGGAATTTTACGGGAGAGCATCAGCATGAACAAATAGTACAAGAAAATATCATTGAGTTAGCGAAGTTGGGACATGAGCGCGCGGCTGAACTGAAAGCATCATGCGGTGCAGTCGACGTGCGCTGCGTGGCGCAACTGATTAGCGATCTGGCTTCGCAGCTTGAGGTGCAACTGGCGCGAGGTAACGTGCAGGCAGAGCAGCTATCTAACGCCGAGAGTAAGTGCAGGGAGCTGGCAGCGGAGAGCAAAAGGTTAAGCCTCTTCATATCCGGTAGCTGCTACGTATTCGATGGTGGCCATGAAGATGATATGCCTGATGAATTTATAGATGCATCGCATTATATGCCGATAGTAACCCCGACCACTGACGAGATCCTTGCTGAAGTGCGGGCGCAGAGTGTGGAGATGTTCGCCGAACGCAAACACAGAGAAATGATGTCACTACATCCCGACACCCACGCCATTGGCTCAATCGCTGCGGCAATGAGCGCAGAGTTGAAAGAGTTACGCGAGTTCGCCGCCCAACTTCGCAAAGGAGCCGCGCTATGAGCAGGAACATAATTCCGGAGTGGATGCGCTCAACAAAGCCTACCGAAGCAGAGCGCAAAGCCGCGCAAGAGGCAACTAGTACAAGAGTTCATCCTGTACTATCCGACGAAACTACTTTGTAGCAACGTCAAACTCATTAACAGCTGATGCTACTGGTTTCCAGATACTAACAACATCAGCGATCACATCAAAAACCTTTCCATGGTTTTTATCAGAGATATTTTTCATCTGTGCAAAGTTTGTATCAAAACTCACCCCCCCAACAGCATCCCGTAACTGACTTTCAGTTATAGGTGATACAGATTGCGATGACAAGTTCAGGAAAGCCCGAAGAATGCGGGCATTAATTTGCTCAGGCCGTTTGGCCCACAGCTTCAACCGGCGTGAGACTTTAGATACCTCGCTCATTTCTACGCTTGCTGATGATTCAGTATTTGAGAGCATTGATTCAATCTCTTCCAAAGATACAAGTGCTTTAATGATGTTTCGGTGAGCATTAGGTAGCTCTTTCCCCGAGGAAACGATAAATGCTGCATCCTCAAGTAAATGCTTAGCTTTTAGTATTTTATCCTTTACTTCCATTTTTCTATTTCTACTCATATTAAGTGATTTGAGTAAAATTAGTCTTTTTTTATTTTGAATGCAATAGGGGGGTTAGAAAAAAATGCAAATCGACCTGGTTAAAACCCGGGCGGCGTATTCTCTCCAGCAAATGAAACAGACCTCGCACGACTCCTGCGCTTCAAAAACGGCGGAACCTACATGGACGAAATGAAGATGGCAAAGACGTTGTTCGCATTCTTCAATAGCCTGGATGTGAAGGATGATGGTTTTTTTAAATGATTTACTTTGGCTGGTTAGCGGGTGGAAATGAATATTAAGACGCTCTTAATTAAGGCTTTATGCGGCTCGTTAATCACATTGCTGGTACTTGCAGGCATCCTGAGTGTTTACATTTACGGCAAGGGTATCGATGCCAATGCAATCTGCATTACGTTTTACGCTGTATTGATTGATTGGGCA
>NZ_JAHLRC010000068.1:0-19298 GCF_018919545.1 Citrobacter sp. S46_ASV_140 | reverse complement strand
ACGGACATTGCAGCGTCACCGTCTGTGCAAACTGTTTACCCAACTCCATATCCTCCGGCGGTGCGTCTTCTTTATCCAGCGACTGCGCAAAGCTCAGCATTTGTTCATTCGGCGTCGGCGTATGTACTGAAATACGGCATTGCTGACTTATGGCCTGCGCCAGCCAGGCATCGCTGTCTTTGTCATAGCTCATATCAACGTAGTAGGTGGGGTCGAAGGTTGAAATGGTATATTTTTGACCGCTCAGCGGCTGAGCTTCTGCCAGCGGCAACACGAACGTCAGCACTGCCTGATGTTCTTCACGCTCCATGCCATATTCCGTCGGCCTGTTTTTAAACTTTACCTTTTTCCCGTCGTGCCACACTTCGGTGAAATAGTGCTGCCCGAGGACGTTGGCCATCACTTCTGCCGCCAGTTTTTTCCAGATCTCATCACCAGGCTTGGCATTTCCCGCATCGTAAAGCAGATCTGCCGAGGTGATTTCATCCATCGTCCAGCGCATTTTTAGCGCGACGAACTGGTCATTCTCGCTCACTATCTCGGTTTTCAAATGGATAAAGCTGTGGGGATGCGCACCTGCGCCAAAGGACAGGATCGCGAGAAACAACGTCATAATGATACGTTTAACGCCTTGCATGAGTTCTCCACGAGAAAAATCTACACCGCCACAAATAATGATGCCGTGTTTGGCGAAAGTGTGCTGAGGATACCATTGAACGAAAAAATGTTGAGCCTCCTTTTCCGGTATCGATTCAGTTCTCAATTTCAACAATTTCTTCTTCAGCAACATCC
Source organism: Citrobacter sp. S46_ASV_140 (assembly GCF_018919545.1). Taxonomy (NCBI): domain Bacteria; kingdom Pseudomonadati; phylum Pseudomonadota; class Gammaproteobacteria; order Enterobacterales; family Enterobacteriaceae; genus Citrobacter; species Citrobacter sp. S46_ASV_140. The sequence goes on along the minus strand of NZ_JAHLRC010000068.1, from coordinate 18,506 downwards.
TCCCAAATACCTTTTCGTCGCCACAACTTAAGTAAAATGATAACCATTTGTTAATTTATGGTTTCATTTTAATGTTTTGTTAACACTGAATTTAAATTCCTGAGTGTATTTCCGTGCAAATTTAACCAATATTTAACCATTTATTTTCCATAAAATAACAATAATGGGCATAGATCACATTCACCAAACTTGTGATTCATTCCCTCTTCCATTCGTTGTTAACTTCACGCCGTGACATGTCCTGCCCCCTACGAAAGGTACAACTATGAAATTCAAACTCGCATTACTCAGTGCAACCCTGGTTTCTGCATGCATGTTGTCCGGCACGTCCTTTGCGGCGGAAAAATATGAAATTGCTGTGGTTGCCAAAGTCACCGGGATTCCGTGGTTCAACCGGATGGAAACCGGTGTTAATGAAGCAGCAAAAAAACTGGATGTGAATGCTTACCAGACCGGGCCTTCCACGCCGGATCCGGCACAGCAGGTCAAAGTGATTGAGGATCTGATCGCCAAAAACGTCAACGCCATCATCGTGGTACCGAATGACGCCAAGGTCCTTGAGCCAGTACTGAAAAAAGCGCGCGATAAAGGCATTGTCGTTCTGACGCACGAATCCCCGGATGAGCAAATTGGCCAATGGGATATCGAAACCATCGATAGTGAAAAATACGCGCAGGCCAACGTCGATGAGTTAGCAAAAAACATGGGCGGCAAAGGGGGTTACGCCATCTATGTCGGTTCACTGACGGTGCCGCTGCATAACGCGTGGGCGGATTATGCAATTAAGTACCAGAAAGAAAAATATCCGGAAATGTTTGAGGTCACTTCACGTCTGCCGGTCGCGGAAAGCATCGATAAATCCTACGCCACGACGCTGGACCTGATGAAAACCTATCCACAGATGAAGGGCATTATCGGTTTCGGCTCGCTGGGTCCAATCGGGGCGGGTCAGGCTGTGCAGAAAAAACGCGCCAAAGATAAAATCGCCGTCGTCGGGATTGCAATGCCAGCACAGGCTGCACCTTACCTGATGCGCGGTGATATCAAAAAAGCGCTGTTGTGGGATCCAAAAGACGCGGGCTACGCGCTGGTAACGGTTGCCGATCAGCTGTTGCAGGGCAAAGAAGTTAACGCCGACCTGAGTATCGATGGTTTAGGGAAAGCCGATATCGACACGGAGAAGAAAGTGATCCGCTTTAACAAGATCCTCGAAGTCACCAAAGACAACGCACAATCACTTGGTTTCTAAGGCTTTAGCCAACACCAGGGAACCTTAACGCCGGCCGTCTGGCCGGCGCTATCAACCAAACTAACACTCAGCGTCCATCCGGGCGCTCGCAGGGGTATTGTCCATGGCAGACACCACCGCATTTATCACTCTTGAGAATATCAGCAAACAATTCCCGGGCGTGCTGGCGCTGGATAACGTGAATCTGACGCTGAGAAAAGGCGAAGTTCACTGTCTGGCGGGTCAAAACGGCTGTGGTAAAAGTACCATTATTAAAGTGATCTCCGGAGTTTATCATCCGGAAAAAGGCGCGCAGATTTTACTCGATGGCAAATTGTTCCATCACCTGACGCCGCAGCTCTCTTCCCATTATGGCATTCAGGTTATTTATCAGGACCTGTCGTTGTTCCCTAACTTTAGCGTCGCGGAGAATATCGCGGTCAACCGCTATCTGCCCGGTGGCGATATCTGGGTACGTCGTGGCGCCATGAAGCAGCAGGCGCTGGCAGCCATGAAGCGCATCGGTGTGAACATCGATCCCGATAAAAAGGTTGAAAAACTCTCGATTGCCGACCGACAACTGGTCGCCATTTGCCGGGCGATTGCCGCCGACGCGCGTCTGGTGATTATGGACGAGCCCACCGCCTCACTAACCCGTCAGGAGGTTAATGGCCTGCTACGGGTCGTTAACGAACTAAAAGCTGCCGGAATTTGTGTAGTGTTTGTTAGCCACCGTCTGGATGAAGTGATGGAAGTGGCTGACCGCATCAGCGTGATGCGCGACGGCAAACTGGTGGGCACTTATCCTGCCAGCGAACTCGACAGCCACGAGCTGGCTTTCCTGATGACCGGACAACGCTTCCACTATAGCCCGCTGCCGGAAAGACCTGCTATTGAGCAAGAGCCCCTGCTGGAGCTGCGCAACCTCAGCCGCAGAAGCAAATACCAAAACATTAATCTGTCGCTGCACGGCGGCGAGATTGTCTCCATTGTGGGCCTGCTCGGCGCCGGACGCACCGAACTTTGTCTGAGCCTGTTTGGCATGACGCACCCAGAAAGCGGTGAGATTCGCATTAACGGCCAGCCGGTCACTCTTCGCAATAACCATGATGCCATCAAACATGGGATCGGCTACGTCTCAGAAGATCGTCTGACGCAGGGGCTGATCATGGAGCAGTCGATCTACGATAACACCATCGTCACGGTGTTTGATCAACTGCATACCGGCAGCGGCCTGCTCGATCATCGTAAAGCGCAAAAGCTGGTCGCCGACTTGATCCGCGAGCTGAATATCAAAGTGTCCGATCCACACCTGCCGGTTAAAACCCTTTCCGGCGGTAATGCCCAGCGTATCGCCATTGCCAAATGGGTGGCGACTAATCCCCGCATCCTGATCCTCGACTCCCCTACCGTAGGCGTAGATATCGCCAACAAAGAGGGTATTTACCAGATAGCCCGCGATCTGGCGGAACAGGGTATGGCGGTGCTGATGATTTGCGATGAAATCCCGGAAGCGTATTACAACAGCCACCGCGTGCTGGTGATGCGTCGCGGCAAGCTGGTGGCGGAATTTAATCCTCATCAGTGTCGTGAAGAGGAGATTGCTGAAGTGGTCGAGGTAATCAATGAATAAGATGCATCTCTCCCGTTTAATCGGGCAACATGAGTTTTGGCTGGGCCTGCTGGTTGTGGCCCTTGCCGTTGGGCTGAGCATCAGCACCGATGAGTTCTTGTCTTTGGGGAACCTGACGGATGTGGCTACCAGCTATGCGATTCTCGGCATCCTTGCCTGCGGGCTGTTTGTGGTACTGATTTCCGGCGGGATCGACATCTCATTTCCGGCGATGACCGCGATAGCCCAGTATGCGATGGCCAGTTGGGTTATTGGCCACGGCGGCAACTTCGCGCTGGCATTAATCATCGCAATTGCGGTGGGTCTGCTGCTGGGACTTATTAATGGCTTCCTGGTCTACTGGCTGCGCGTTCCGGCCATCATCATTACCATCGCCACGTTGAACGTTTACTACGGTCTGCTGGTGTACGCCACCAAAGGCACCTGGCTGTACGGCTTTCCGGACTGGTTTATGAACGGCATCAATTGGTTCTCGTTCACCGCGGCGGATGGCTACGACTACGGCTTGACACTGCCTCTGCTGTGCCTGGCGGTTGTGATCATCTTTACCGCCGTGCTGATGAACTATACCCGTCTTGGCCGTCAGGTTTACGCCATGGGCGGTAATCGTGATGCGGCTTCGCGTCTGGGACTGAATCTGCTGAAGCTGCATTTCTACGTGTATGGCTACATGGGCATTCTGGCAGGCGTTGCCGCCGTGGTTCAGGCGCAAATCACCCAGTCAGTTGCGCCCAATTCGCTGCTCGGCTTTGAGTTGACGGTACTGGCGGCGGTCGTGCTCGGCGGAACCAGCATGAGCGGCGGACGCGGCACATTAACCGGAACCCTGCTCGGCGTGGTCCTGCTGGCCTTCTTACAAAATGGCCTGACGCTGCTCAGCGTCTCCTCTTACTGGCACACCGTGTTCAGCGGCGCCATTATCCTGGTCAGCATTAGCGCCACGGCCTGGAACGAAAAACGCAAACTGGCAAGGGAGCTTTGAGATGAAAACAATCGCCAGATTTTTACCCGGTGATGCCATCATTCGTCTGCAATGCGTCATTATTGTGGTCGTCGCCCTGGTCTTCTCGGCCCTGCTCGGCAGCCGTTTTTTCAGCGTCGCTAACTTCCAGTCGATTGGCTCGCAACTGCCGATCCTTGGCATGCTGGCCCTCGGGATGGGTATGACCATGCTGACCGGCGGCATAAACCTGTCGATAATTGCAGGAGCGAATGCCTGCTCGCTGGTAATGGCGGCGATTATCGTCACCCATCCGGATAACCCGCTGTTTCTGGTGCTGGCGCTGCTGGCAGGCGCTGCCGTGGCGGTCGCAATCGGTACGCTCAACGGCGCGCTGATTGCCTGGGTCGGGGTTTCGCCGATTCTCGCCACGCTCGGCACGATGACGCTTATCTCCGGGCTGAATATTCTGCTTTCCAATGGGACAGTGATTTCCGGTTTCCCGACCGCCATTCAATATCTTGGTAACGCCACGATTGCCGGTATTCCGGTAGCGCTGCTGCTCTTTTTCCTGGTGGCAATCCTGCTGTGGGTACTGCTGGAGCACACCACGCTTGGGCGCAGTCTGTATCTCGTGGGTTCCAATGAACAGGCTACCCGCTACAGCGGCGTAAATACCGTCCGGGTACAAATTTCCGTGTACGTGATTTCTGCCCTGCTCGGCTGGGTCGCCGCCATTCTGATGATGGCGAAATTCAACTCGGCAAAAGCCGGATACGGTGAGTCATACCTGCTGGTCACCATCCTTGCCTCCGTCCTCGGCGGCATCAACCCGGATGGCGGTTTCGGGCGCATTATCGGCCTGGTACTGGCGCTAATTGTGCTGCAAATGCTGGAAAGCGGCCTTAACTTGCTGGGGGTCAGCAGCTATCTGACGATGGCCCTGTGGGGCGCGGTGCTGATCCTCTTTATCGCATTACAGAATCGTAAAGCCTGATTTCAGGAGAAAAAATTATGGCAAGTTACTTTATTGGTGTGGATGTCGGAACCGGAAGCGCCCGTGCCGGCGTGTTTGATCTCAACGGCAGAATGGTCGGCCAGGCCAGTCGGGCTATCGAGATTTACCGCCCGCAGGCCGATTTTGTTGAGCAGTCTTCCGATAACATCTGGCAGGCGGTGTGTAACGCGGTTCGCGATGCGATTAACCAGTCAGATATCAACCCAATCCAGGTGAAAGGTCTGGGCTTTGACGCTACCTGCTCACTGGTGGTGCTGGATAAAGAAGGTAAACCGCTGACCATCAGCCCGTCCGGGCGCAGCGAACAGAACATCATTGTGTGGATGGATCACCGCGCCATTACCCAGGCTGAACGCATTAACGCCCTGCATCATCGGGTGCTGGACTACGTTGGCGGCATTATCTCCCCGGAAATGCAAACGCCCAAGCTGCTGTGGCTGAAGCAGCATATGCCCAATACCTGGGCCAATGCGGGTTACTACTTTGATCTGCCCGATTTTCTGACCTGGCGCGCAACAGGCGATGACACACGCTCATTGTGTTCGACAGTGTGTAAATGGACCTATATGGGCCATGAAGACAAATGGGATGCCAGCTACTTCCGCCAGATTGGGCTGGAAGACCTGCTGGAACATGATGCTGCCAAAATTGGTCGCTACGTGAAAACCATGGGCGAACCGCTCGGTCACGGGCTGTCCGCGCGCGCCGCCAGCGAAATGGGACTGATTCCAGGGACCGCGGTCAGCGTCTCGATAATCGATGCCCACGCCGGTACACTCGGTACGCTCGGCGCAAGCGGTGTTTCCGGCGAGGTGGCGGATTTTGACCGTCGTGTCGCGCTAATTGGTGGCACCTCCACCGGACACATGGCAATTTCCAAAGAGCCGCGTTTTATCGGCGGCGTCTGGGGCCCTTACTACTCAGCCGTACTGCCGGAATACTGGCTCAATGAAGGCGGGCAGTCAGCAACCGGGGCGTTAATCGACCACGTTATTCAGTCGCACCCGTGTTACGAAACCCTGCTGACGCAGGCTAAGTCTCAGGGGCAAACCATTTATGAAGTGCTGAATGCGCTGCTGCGCAAAATGGCTGGTGAGCCGGAAGATATCGCCTTTTTGACCCGTGACATGCACATCCTGCCCTATTTCCACGGCAACCGCTCGCCGCGCGCTAACCCCACGCTAACGGGAGCAATCACCGGACTGAAGCTGTCCCGCACGCCGGAAGATATGGCGCTCCAGTACCTCGCAACCATCCAGGCCATTGCGCTGGGAACGCGCCATATCATTGAAACGATGAACCAAAGCGGCTACACCATCGATACAATCATGGCCAGCGGCGGCGGGACGAAAAACCCGATCTTCGTTCAGGAGCATGCCAACGCCACCGGTTGCGCCATGCTGCTGCCTGAAGAGAGCGAAGCCATGCTGCTGGGCGGCGCCATGATGGGGACTATCGCTGCAGGCGTGTTCGACACGTTCCCGGAAGCGATGTCGGCAATGAGCCGGATTGGTAAAACGGTGACCCCGCAGACCAATCGCATTAAGCAGTACTACGATCGCAAATATCGGGTATTCCACGAGATGTATCAGGATCATATGAAATACCGCCAACTGATGCAGGAGGACGCATGAGTGACTCCTGGTCTCAGGCCACCGGCGTATTTCAGCTCTATAGCGATGCCCTCGCAGGTCTGGGACAACATCTGACTGAACCGGTCTGGCAGTCGCTAATGGCGGAGCTGCGCGGTTGCCAGGGGAAAATCGTCGTCACTGGCGTCGGTACATCCGGTATTGCGGCGCGTAAAGTCGCGCACATGCTCGCCTGCGTGGAACGTCCGGCGATTTACCTCAACGCGACGGATGCGGCGCATGGCGATCTCGGTTTTTTACGCGCCGACGACCTGGTCATTATGCTATCACGCGGGGGAAATTCGGATGAACTCACCCGGCTGCTGCCCGGGCTGGCTGCGAGAAATGTGCCCATCCTGAGCGTGACTGAAAACGCCGACTCAGCCATTGCTAAAGCGTCGAGGCTGGTGATTTCCACCGGCGTCCAGCGTGAGGCCGACCCGCTGAACATGTTGGCCACCACCTCAATTTTACTGGTCCTGGCTATCTTTGACGCCGCCTGCGCCTGTCTGATGAGCGAAAGCGGTTACTCAAAAGAGACGCTATTGTCTGTACATCCTGGCGGTGATGTGGGATTAACGCTGAGCCGCGAGCAGTAACACCAGACCGCGCATTTCCACTCGTCTTCTCAACCCGTCACCCTCAGGCGGGTTTTTTTATGTCTCAATAGAAGATAAAACAGTGAAAAAGCCAGTTAACGCGCTGCGTTCCACTCCCGCTATCTGTTCCGCACGTTAAAAATTCTGTGACGCTCTCCAGCATTCCTGGTGGAAAGCATTCCATTCTCCAAATCTATGAGCAAACTTTAGCTATTCTTATCAAACATACTTACGGGAGATCCTACAGATGATGTCAACGCTTGCTCCACCATCTGTACTTTCCGCTCCCCAGCGCCGTTGCCAGGTGCTGCTGACGCTTTTCCTGCCAGGGCAAATCGCTACAGCTCAAACCTTCAGTAGCCTCAATGGCGTTGATGATGCCACTGTTGAGGAAGATATTATTGGCGCAGGACTCGAAATCCAGCGCTATCACCGGCTCGCGATTACCACCGCGCTGAATGGCGGCTATACGATCGAAGGGACCCCGCTAAATCAGCGCCTGTGTCTGTTGCAGTGGCTGCGCCGCGGTCTGCGGATCTGCCCGACTTTTATCGCCCAGCATTTCACACCCGCATTAAAAATGGCGCTGAAACAACAAGGTATCGCGCGTACGCTGTATGACGACACCAATCTGCATGCGCTCATTAATCTGTGCTCCCGGCGCTTGCAGAAGCCGTTTGAGTACCGTGACATCCAGTTCCTGCGCCTGTATTTACAGTATTGTCTGCTACAGCATCACGCGGGAGTCACCCCGGAATTTAATCCGCTCCAGCAACGCTGGGCGCAATCCTGCGCAGAGTATCCGCTCGCTGAGGAAATTGGCCGCCACTGGCAGCGCCACGTCATGCAGAGTGCGCCGCCGGGCGAATCGCTGTTTATGGCGTTGCTGTTCTCAATGCTCCGTATCCCCGACCCTGTGCGCGATAACCACCAGCAGGATCGTCGCCTGCGCCTTGCTATTGCACGGCTGGTGCTGCGTTTTCGCGAGTATGGCAATGTGCGCTTCAGCGATGAGCAAGGACTGAACGATCAGCTGTATATTCACCTTGCCCAGGCGCTTAACCGCAGCGTGTTTGCCATTGGCATTGATAACACGCTGCCGGAGGAGTTCAGCCGACTTTATCCCCGTCTGGTTCGTACTACCCGCGAGGCGATACATGGCTTCGAAGCGGAGTACGATGTGCAGTTTTCAGAAGAAGAGATCGGGCTGGTCGCCGTTATTTTCGGTGCCTGGCTGATGCAGGAGAAGGATTTGCACGAGAAGCAGATTATCCTGCTGACCGGCAACAATGAACAACTTGAAGCGCATATTGAGCAACAGCTGCGCGAACTGACGCTGCTGCCGCTCAACGTAAAACATATGCCGATGCAGGACTTTCAAAAACAGGGTACACCGCGCGGAGTCACGCTGATTATTACGCCGTATACCACGCCGCTGCCGCTGTTTTCTCCGCCGTTGATTCATGCGGATCTGGCACTTACGCCGCATCAGCAGCAGCAGATCCGCAAAATCCTCGAATCATAACGTTGCAGGCTGCGCCACCACCTTCGGGCGCAGAAAGATTGCCGGTAGCGCCACCAGCGCCATCACCCAGAATACGCCGTTGCCCAGATTCTGGTACAGGTAGCCTGCGAATACGGTCATGATGGCGATGCTGCCGCCCATCGCCACCGCAGAATACACCGCCTGCAGACGTATCACTTCGCTGCCCTGGCGCGTCGCGATATAGCGCATTGCCGCCAGGTGGCAGACGGTAAAGGTTCCGCAATGGAGGATTTGCACCACAATCAGCCACGGTAGCTCAGTGCTCCAGCCCATCAACCCCCAACGGGCCACGCCGCAAACGGCGGAAAGCAGCAGCAAATCGCGCGCGCTAAAGCGGCGGAACAGCTTGTGACTGAGCGCAAAAATAATTACTTCCGCCACCACGCCTAATGACCATAAATAGCCCACCGCCGAAGCGGAATATCCGGCAGACTGCCAGTAGATGGCGCTGAACCCGTAATAAGCGGCATGCGCACCTTGCAACAGACTCACACAGGCAAGAAAACGCCAGCTTTGGGTTATCAACGCACGCCAGGCGGGCCATCCCGCGCTCTCCTGCTGACGGTTTTCCCCCGCTGGCTGCACGCTCGGGCGGATCATCATCCCCAATAGCATCGACGCGACGCCAAGCGACAGCAGGACCAGGATCACCCGATAGTCAAACAGGCTCACCAGCTTGCCAGTCAGCGCGGAGCCAATCACAAAGGCAACGGATCCCCACAGCCTTACCCGACCGTAGTCCATGGTTATCTGTTTTTGCCAGGTGTTGGCCAGCGCGTCGGTCAACGGCACCAGCGGCGAGAAAAACAGGTTAAAGCCGACCATCACCACCATCAGCCACGCCACGTTGGTGCCCGCCCAGAAGGCCAGCGCAAACACCAGCGTCAACAGGGCCAGAATACGTAAAGCGGAGATCAGACGAGAGGGATCGCTTACGCGCGGCGCAATCAGCAAACTGCCGAGAAAACGGGCAATCAGCCCCGCGCCCAGCAGTAAACCGATGGTTTCCGGCGTCAGCCCCAGCCCTTCGAGCCAGACGCTCCAGAAAGGCAGAAAAATACCGTAGCTAAAGAAGTAGGTGAAATAACCGAGCGCCAGCCAGCGCGTGGAATGCAAAGCCATGAATCCCTCCCGTTTGGAGGCGATAGTCTGGCGACAAACGCAGGCTGGCGCAAGAGAGCATTAACAGGCAGATAACATGATTTTTGCCCTATTCGACGCAAATCTGCATCGCAAAATGGCAGCGTTCTCCCTGCGCTAAAACCTGCAATCCCGGCTGCCCCTGCATGTGGTGGGCATTCACCGGATGCGTTTGCGGCTCCAGGCACAAGAACTCCTCACCCGACATTCTGAACAGCATCAACCATGGAGTTTGCGCTAAAATCGTGACTTTCATCACATCTCGCTGAATAACGGCCCGCCCGCTCCAGCCAGAATATCCAACGTTCAGCCAGCTATCCTCGCCGTATTGCGCGTACATGAAATCCGCCGCTGGAGGGATTTCACGTTGCCATTCCAGCGGCAGATGCTGTTCCCCCTCCGGCCAGTAGCCGCCGGTGGTGAATTGCGCCGTGCTGTGCTTATCAAAAGCGAAAAACGGATGGAACCCACAGCCATAAATCATCGGCTGTTCACCGCAATGGGTGAGCGTCAACGAGACGTGCAGGCTTGAGGTTTCCAGTTGATAGCAAAGTTGCGCCGTATAGTCATAGCCACAGGGATGCCAACTGCGCAACTGCAGCAAACAACCGCTTTGGGTCACGGTGATAACCTGCCAGCGTTGCAGCCAGCCGTCACCGTGCAGGAAAAAGGTGTCATCTGCGCCATGTTGAGGTAACACCACCTCTTCACCGCGCAGCATAAAACGATTTCCCGCCACCCGATTCGCGACCGGCAGCATCGGGAACAGGCCGCAATCACCGGGCTGCTGACCATGACCTTCGCGTAAAATTGCCTGTTGATGTTGTAACGAAACCAGACTTAATAGCGAACCGCCCTGCGGATCTACGCACATCCGCAGATGTGCGTTTTGTAGCATCAGCAGACCATCCATTAGCGAGCGCTTCGTTGTTGGGCTGATGCGCCAACTTTCGTATGCTGCGCCGCCAGCTGCTCTTCCAGCGCTTCCAGCGTCACGCCTTTGGTTTCCGGAACATTACGCAGAACATACATGAATCCCATCGCGCAAATCACACCGTACAACAGGAAGCTTCCCGACGCGCCCAGACTCGCATTGAGCAGCGGGAAAGTATAGGTCAGCAGGAAGCAGGCAATCCACAGCGCTAGCGTACCGAGCGACATCGCCAGCCCGCGGACGCGGTTAGGGAAAATTTCAGACAGCAGCACCCAGGTCACCGGGGCCAGCGTCAGGGCATAAATAGCGATCGCCGCCAGCACCAGAACCAGAACCGGCCAGCCCATAATGCCCAACCCGTACGCCCCGGCAATCAGCATATAGATAACCGTTAATCCTGACGCCCCGAACAACATCAGTTTACGGCGACCAATTTTGTCTACTAACGGCAGAGCGGCAAGGGTAAAGACCAGATTGATGATCCCTGTCGCCACGATCGATTTTAACGTACCGTTGATGTCGAATCCGGCAGAGGCGAAGATCTCCTGCGCATAGTTGAAAATAACGTTGATCCCACACCACTGCTGGAACACTGCCAGCACCATTCCAATAATCACGATCGGTTTGATCTGCGGTTGTAACAGCGTTGACCACGCGACCTTGTGATTATCTTTTTGCAACGTATGTTCAATCTCTTTCAGCGTTTGACCAGCATATTCCGCCGAACCAATGCGCTGCAGCATGGTACGCGCACGATCGGCTTTGCCTGCTTTCACCAGCCAGCGCGGCGATTCAGGTACAAAGAACATCAGTACCAGGAAAATTATCGCGGGCACTAATTCAGCGCCAAACATCCAACGCCAGCCCGTCTGACCGTTCCAGCTTTCCACAATCGCCTGCTGCGTAGCGCCTGAGGCTACAGGTTCGGCAATCATCAGGTTAATAAGCTGCGCCGCCAGTACGCCAATCACGATAGTGAGCTGGTTAACGGCAACAAAGCGCCCACGCTTTTCAGCCGGGCTAACCTCGGCGATATACAACGGGCTTAGCGCAGACGCCAGACCAATCCCCACGCCTCCAACGATGCGATAAACAATAAACATGTCGAAATTACTGGCGACGGCAGTTCCCCAGGCGGAAGCGCTAAAGAGGATCGCCGAGAGAATCAGCGGCATCTTTCGGCCAAACTTATCGGCGCACCATCCGGAAATCAGCGCGCCAAAGATACAACCGACCAAAGCCGAACTCATCGCCCAGCCGGATTGCGCCGGATCGGTAATCGAGAAATAGGCTTCATAGAAGGGTTTTGCCCCACCGATCACCACCCAGTCATAGCCAAACAGTAAACCACCGCAGGCCGCAACCAGGCAGATAGTCCAGACGTAACCAATCTTTAAATGTGTCTGCGCGTTATTCATTATGATTCCTCTTTCAGGGAAACGCAGGGGACAGTAGGTTTCGGGTGAGGTTGCCCCCACCCATTTCGGGTGTTACTGGAAAAGCCTTACGTTAATGGCGTGACGCAGCAGTAATGCCTTGTCATGCGCCGGATTGAGCTGCAGGAGTGCGTCAAGATCGCGCTGGCAAGCAGCACTATTTCCCAACCCCAGATGCCCGAGCACACTGATAAACAGGCAGTGTTGCTGGTGTTTTGCTTGTGCTGAGGTATCCAGCACCACCAGATCGGGTAGCGATACGGCAAAGAAATCGACATCCGGGACATTGTCGCGATGCGATTCAACCCATTGCAGGAAGCTATTAAACAGAGCGTTCGCCTGAGCATCATCGCCAAGTTTTCTCTGCGCCATACCCTGCCAGAAGAGATAATCCACAGGCTGGTCGTTGTAGTAACGGCCGGCATCCAGTGTGCTACCGCCGCGCGTCGCACGGGAGAAATAACGCTGGGATTCATCAAAACACCCCTGCTGCTGCGCGCAATGTCCCAGTAAATACCAGATGTCGTTATCCGTTTGTCCGGGTAAACGCCCCTCCCCGAGGTTTTGCGGGTAGTGCAACGCCTGTTGCAACTGCGCGATGGCGGTTTGCGGGTCGCCGGACTGAATGGCAGCCAGCGCACGATGCATCTGATTCAGCAGATATTGCCCTGTGGCTTTGCCTTCACCACCTTCCCACGGATGGAACACGCGCTCACGTAATACTGCTGCGGCATCGTCGTAACGCCCTAATCCATTCCACAGACTGAGCAGTTCCACCGTCAGATCATCACGATGGAAGACAATCTCTTTGCTGGCTTCCAGTCGCTGCAGGCGCAGCTCAGCCGGTTGCGCCATCAGCTTCTTGAGATAGTCGAGTTCAAACAGGAAACGGGCATTTTGCGGCTCCAGTGCCACGGCCTGCGACAGATACTGCATCGCCTGCTGCGCATCATGCAGTTTGTTCCAGGCATAGATCCCCAGTAAGCGGTGTACAGGAGCGAAATCCGCTTCCTGCGCAAGGGTAAACTGCCAGCAGGATACCGCTTCGGCATAACGCCGTTTGCTGTACCAGAAACAGCCAAGTAAATAGCGGGCAAAAGCGCTCTGTTCGAGGGTTTGCAGCATCTGCACTTCATCCAGCGTATTGGGGAAACGAACGCGGTTTTGCAGGCATTCGCGGGCACGTTCGATGAAGGGTTGTGGGTTGTCACTTAGCGAGGCGCGCCACAGCATAGGCAGCGTTTCCTGGCTGTCGAGCAGTTCCAGCACACCACGGGCAGCATCCTTTTGCCCCAAAGAGATCAGCCAGCCTGCCAGTTCACACGCGTTGGTACCGCGCCGCCCGGTAATCGAGATCAGCGCTTGCGCCGTCGCCTCGTCCTGACAGATGGCCCAGCGCGCATAGTGCAGGGTGTAGCTCAGAGGATAATCAACCAGCTGTTGGCGAATGTAGTCCAGGGCTTGCGGAATGCGATCAAGTTTTGCCAGCGCCAGCGCTTTCAGTCCCATCGCCAGGTTATTACTGCCGTTAAAGCGCAGGCTCTGCTCGACCTTTTCCAACGCGCCAACGTAGTCCTGACGCTTCATCGCCAGACGCGCTAACGACCAGAAAGCCGCATCCCGACAGTTGCCGCTCCAACTGGCCTTATAATAATTATCCCAAGCGCTGTCATTGTCGCCCTGACGTTCCTGTGCGGCGGCCAGCAGCATGCTCGCCTCGCCATCACGCGGATTTTTATTGAGCTTATGCGCCCGTTCCAGCGCCTTACCCGCACAATGCGCCGCCAGCGCCCAGTCCGCGCGGTTTAGCGCCAGCGTCCCCAGGGCCACATTATTGCGGTAATCCAGCGGATCAACATCCAGCGCGCGGCGATAATAATCTTCAGCATAGCGGCTGGCATGGTTGTACTGCTCCAGATGCTGACCAATAAAATAGAGTTCATCGGTATTAGAGAGTGCTTCTGGCTGTGCTGGCGCGACGGCCGCCGAAGGCAGCGGTAACTCTTGCGCAATGTGCTCTTCGTACTGCAAAAGCGTAGTGCCATCGGCGTTAGTGACGGTCATTGTCACCCGGGTATGGCCATTGTCTGACACATCAGTCAGCCAGCTCTGTCCCGGCTCCAGAGTGAGTGTATTTTCATAGAATGGCTGCCCGTGTGCGGCAAGCGTAACCTGAACATCGCGTAACGGCGCAATCGCATAAATGCCCACAGAAAGCTGGCGACTCTCACGCACCAGACGAAGCGCCAACTGCGTGCTGGCGTTTTGCACCATACCCAGTTCGCTGTAAGGCAGGAAGTTTTGCACGAAGACTTTCTCTTCGTACGGCGCAAGCCAGGTGAAATCCGGCTGGTTATCGGTAAAGACCCCGGTCATAAGTTCGATATACGGACCGTTGTCATCAGTGAGATTACGATCCCAGGCAACGCCAAAGTCGCCATAACCCCAAGTCCATTGTTTTTTCCCTGGCGAAACGTGGTGATCGGCCACATGCAGCAACCCACCGCGCTCGCCGTGATGCCAGGCACCAACAAAATCATAATCAGATTTTTCAGCCATATAGGAGGTTGGCACTGGTACGTTTTTGTAGCGCGAGATATCCACGCCAGCCGAATAGTCCACTTTGTAGTATGTGCCGGTGGCGATGGGAAACGCAGAGACATCGCGCTTACCGTGGTCGAATACCGCCGTCACATCCGGTGGAAACACGCTTTGGTGATCGTCGCCACCCTTCACCGCCGGATTCGCCCACCATAAGAAGTGGCGCGGGGTAGCGTTACCGTTAAAAACCTTCCCGGTTATCTCGATCAACGCGCGATCCGGATACAGCGTGAATCCGGTCATGACCTGTAAACCACGCATGGGCTCTACCTCGCCCATCCAGACGGTGTATTCGCCCTGCTCACCCTGCTGTTGCGTAAAATCCACCGGCATAAAGGTGGTCGGGCGATGATGTTGCGGCCAGTTAAACTCAATGCCGCCAGAGATCCACGGCCCAAGCAGACCGACCAGCGCAGGTTTTACCACTTCGTTGTAGTAGACGAAGTCGCGCTGCTGCACTTTGTCATACGCTCGATGAATGCGTCCGCCTAACTCCGGCAGCAGCATGATGCGAATGAAGTCATTCTCCATCCATACCGCCTGATAGTCGCGCATTTCACGTTTGCCGGTCAGCGTATCAATCACGCCATAGGGATAAACCGCTCCTGAAGACCCCTGATAAACTCGCTTTTCCAGAAACATTGGGTTGGCGTCTTCTTCACCCGCTGTCCACGTGGGGAGGGTGATCGTTTCCTGCCAAACTTTTACTGAACCGTACATGCCGCGCTCCACTTAATAAACAAAAGTAAAAATTCAACTTGATGCTATTCTGCGGCAGTTAAGTGGCGTTAAAATGCGCAATGCTCACGCAATATAGTTAAGGGAGTTAAGTGAATGCAGCGTTCGGGGTTCAACAACGCCAGAGTACGTCAGGCGAATAAACAGATTTTTTTGTCACATCTGTGGCGGGAAAAGCAGCTCAGCAAGTCACAGCTGGCGCAGCTCACCAGCCTGTCGATCCCGGCGGTTAGCAATATCCTCGAAGAACTGATGGATGAGGGAAGAATCAGCCATTCGCGAGAAACTTTAAGCCAGCGCGGTTTGAGCAGTGGCAGCTATCATTTGCCAGAAAAAGGCGCCTGGACGCTGTGTATCAACGTCACCCCCACCAGCATCACCAGTCAACTGGCGGATGCTCGGCTGGTTGCCGTCGGCGACTGGCAGCATGAAGTCATCAACCCCGAATCGCCAAAAGCGCTGCTGACAGCATTGGCGGCGCACTGGCGGGAATACCGTCGACAATTTCCCGAGGTCACGATTAATCTGGCGCTTGGCGTTCACGGTCAGGTTGATCCGATAACCGGCGCATCAAAAACCATGCCTCAGGCGCCGTGGAAAACACCGGTGGAAATAAAATATCTGCTGGAGGAGATGCTCGGCGTACAGGTCCGGCTGGATAATGACTGCGTGATGCTGGCGCTGGCGGAAAAATGGCAAAACCCGGCGGCTAACGGTGATTTTTGCGTGATTAACGTTGATTACGGTATTGGCTCATCGTTTGTGATTAACGATAACATCTGGCGCGGGAGTCTGTATGGCAGCGGTCAGATTGGACATACCATCATTCATCCCGATGGGATCGCCTGTGACTGTGGCCGTTATGGCTGTCTGGAAACAGTGGCGTCATTGAGCGCGTTGAAAAAGCAGGCCCGCGTGTGGATGAAATCGCAGCCGACATCCCTTTACGACCCGGAAACGCTCACCACCGACCAGCTTATTACTGCCTGGCAAAACGGAGATGTTCGCATTCAGGCCTGGGCCGAACATGCCGCCAGCGCCATCGGCCTGAGTCTTTATAATTTTTTGAATATACTGAACATTAATCAAATATGGTTGTATGGTCGTAGCTGTGCATTTGGCGATAGCTGGCTCAATACGCTGGTACAGCAAACCGGGTTTAATCCGTTCGATCACGGCGATAACCCGCGTGCCAGAGCAACTCAGATAAGCTTCGGTCAGCTTAATCGCCCTCAGCAACTCATGGGAATTGGCTATCTTTATGTCGAATCACAGCTTAGCGAGCTGTAGTCATTACTCCGCCAGGCTCACGGCTAAACGTTCATGCACAGTGGCGATAAAATCGGTCAATGCCGGTTTGATTGGCCCTTTTTTCCACGCCATCAGCAGGGCAATGGTCGGAACATCGCCAACAATAGGCCGAAAAACCACCTGCCCGGTATTAAAATTATTCATATAACCGGGTATCAAAGTCACCCCCAGCCCCATGCCGACCAGATTCATGGTCACCAGAATATTGGTCGCTACCTGCACAATATTGGGCTGGCTTTTCTGCTGCTGAAACCAGTTTTTGACAATCATCGCTAGCGCCCCGGAATAAGCGGGATCGGTACTGACAAAATTTACGCCGTGTAACTGTTCTGCGGAGATCGCTGGCTCATTGGCTAACGGATGATTCACCGGTAACACCACGACCAGCGGCTCATGAATCAGCTCCAGATAATCCAGCTCCGGGCTGTACACCGGGTGACGCATTAAGCCCACATCCAGTTCTCCGTTGAGGATCCTTTCTTCCTGTTCGGTGGTTATCAGGCTTACCAGCTCAATGTGCGTATCCGGTTGTTTTAAACGAAATAAGGGCAGCACTTTCGGGAGCAAATTCACCTCAGCGGAAGGGACAAAACCAATAGCGAAATGATTATCTTCCTGCCCCGTTTTACGGGCGCGAACTTTGGCATTTTCCGCCTGCTCAAGGATCGCCAGCGCATCCTGTAAAAAGCACTCCCCGGCCGCCGTCAGCGCAACTTTTCGCTTGTCCCGCACCAGTAACGGAACGCCCACGCAGGTTTCCAGATCGCGGATCTGGCTGCTTAACGACGGCTGAGAGGTATGCAGCTTTTCTGCCGCCCGGGTGAAATTCAGCGCCTGCGCCACCGCCACAAAATAGCGTAAGTGCCTCAGTTCCATGCCCTTCTCCTTGTTATCGAAAAAATGTCTCAACTGGTAGAAATTTACTATTTCACAGATTGATAACTAACCAGCAACATCCTTATGGCACAAAAATAGAAGGTCAATACATCTTATCTTTCAGGATTAAAAAATATGACCACACCCTCAAATTTAGACATCTACCAACTGATCGACACGCAAAACGGTCGTGTAACCCCACGGATTTATACTGACCCAGAAATTTACCAACTGGAACTGGAACGCATCTTCGGGCGCTGCTGGCTATTTCTCGCCCACGAAAGCCAAATCCCCAAAGCCGGTGATTTTTTTAACACCTACATGGGCGAGGATGCGGTCGTGGTGGTTCGCCAGAAAGACGGCAGCATCAAAGCGTTTCTCAACCAGTGCCGCCACCGGGCGATGCGCGTCAGCTACGCCGACTGCGGGAACACTCGCGCCTTTACCTGCCCGTATCACGGCTGGTCGTACGGTATCAATGGCGAGCTGATCGACGTCCCGCTGGAGCCTCGCGCTTACCCGCAAGGGCTATGCAAATCGCACTGGGGACTGAACGAAGTTCCTGGCGTAGAGAGCTATAAAGGGCTGATTTTCGGCAACTGGGACACCACCGCGCCCACGCTACGCGATTATCTCGGCGACATTGCGTGGTATCTCGACGGCGTGCTTGACCGCCGCGAAGGCGGCACAGAAATCGTCGGCGGCATACAGAAGTGGACCATCGACTGTAACTGGAAATTCCCCGCCGAACAGTTTGCCAGCGATCAGTATCACGCATTGTTCAGCCACGCCTCCGCTGTGCAGGTGTTGGGGGCAAAAGACGACGGTAGCGATAAACGCCTCGGTGACGGACAAACCGCTCGCCCGGTGTGGGA
>NZ_JAHLRC010000067.1:0-20785 GCF_018919545.1 Citrobacter sp. S46_ASV_140 | reverse complement strand
TCTGTGGTACATTCTTTTTCATTGTTTAGCAGCAGACTACCACCGTTATTCAACGTCATATCTGCCTGGTGTGAAGATGCGCCGTACCCTAAAACAATCTGTCCTCCATCCGAGATGGTCACTGACCCTGCAATAGTGGGAAAAGACCAACTGCCTGCTTCTGGAGCTTTTATAAGGAAACGAGCATTCTGGCCAGACACTTCCACATTCTCTACCACTCCTTTATTAAGATTCAGTGTCCCACCTTCGTTTATGGTGGTATTTAAACTGTGGCCACCATTGATTGTCTGCAATCCTCCATGATTAATCGTGGTATTAGTGAGAGTAATATTTGAATCACTTGTATACTGATGTCCCCCATCATTAATAATGGTATCTGTTACTGAAGAACCCCAGTTAACATAATGCCTGCTGCTATTAAGAGTGATACCTGTTACATTTACCTCTATTGTGGTAAGATATCCTCTATTATTCACGATGGTATTTTTGAAAATAGTTGATGGCCCCGCTACGTCTATATAACCGCCATTGCTGACTGTATTCGTAACGGTGCCACCAAATACCTCGAGGGAGCCATTATTGGTTGTATTTGTGACAAAACCATCATTCACAATTTGGTAGCCGCCATCCTTAATGGTCGTATTTGAAACAAATCCTCCATTAACATTCTGTGTACCACCATCATTGATTGTCGTGTTTGAAACAGAACCTCCATTAACATTCTGTGTACCACCATCATTGATGGTTGTGTTTGAAACAGAACCTCCATCTACATTCTGGATGTCTCCATCATTAATGATGGTATCATTTGCCTTGCCCCAAGGCTGAATGTTCTGGTTATCATGTTCAATTTTTTTACTTGCTTCACCTATATTTATATATAGATTTTCTCCAGTATTAAAAATAAACTGTTTATTGGCTACACTTTTAACCTTGTAGTCATAATCAGCTGCGAACACGGCGGGGATATAATATAAAGTACTTGAGATAAAACCAATTGTTTTAAATTTCATTGAAATCAAATCCTAAATATCGTGTTGTATTTGTGAATTCCACGTGAATAGCTGATGGTATATCGAATGAAAAAATCATGAAAATCAAAATCTCTCTGGCATCATGATTCATTGAGTTATTGTATATATAATAAACCCTAATTATCAATCATAACGATCGGATTGCCTTTCATATTTAGTAGACAGCTTTCTCAATGTCGCTAGCAATAATTATAATTAATCAACTGGAATGAAATATTCGCAAGTAAATAATGGGTCATTATCAAATAAATGTTCTGTATAATGAAAAGACTCAATGTCAAATCCACTCCGTCGATGTAAATTTGCTTTTGGTAAAACATTCATATATATATAATAACTGAACTTTAAGTAATCACTCCATCGTCCATGAAATACAAATTTAGCATAACGCCCACCCTCCACATAAAAGACCCCGTTTCTCATTGAATGGACCATGACTTCAATGCCCGTCAACATAGTAACATCAATACAGTCACCAATAGCTGAATGCTGGTTATTAGACGGTGAAAAATTTGATGCTATGATGACATTATTTTTATATAAATCTGCATAGTGACGTATTTTCTTTAATCTGTTTTTTTGTGATTCCAATGTAGGGGGGGTTAGTATTTTTTGCTGATAAAAATAATCTTCACCATCGATGTATATACTGGAGAAATAAATTATGGATGTATCAATTTGCCACCTATTTTCAATATCAATAGACGGAACCAGTGATGATAAATCCCATGAGGATAAATTTCTGTATTCTGTCGGACTCATGTTAAATGATTTCTTAAATGCCCGACTAAAATTTTGAGCCCCATTAAAGTGAACTCGGTTAGCAATATCAATAACACTTAGCTTTGTCAGGCGTAAAAGTGTTGCCGCTCGACACATCTTCCTCTGACGCATATACGTACCGACAGGTAAACCGTATTCATTTTTAAACATCAGTTGCACTGTTCTTCGACTGTATCCAACATGATTAACTAAATCATCAATCGTTTTACCCTCTTCAATGTTATCTTCAATCCACCAGATAAGATCCCGTACCATTTGTTTCTCATAACACATCACCATTACGAAAGCCATATTATCTGAAAAACCTAATATATTATGCTCATTTTGTGCAAAATAACAGAGGGTGGGACATTCTTACCGTTGAGATAAGTTGTAATGTTGCGAGTAATACAGGTAGCTCCACCATGTCGTTACAGCAATTGGGAAATTCTGCTGGTGGCGGCCGCTTCTACTCGCGCGTTAATCAACGGTACTTTATCCCACCATCCTGGGCACTGAATCAAGATGCACTATTCTTCACGTCCACTCAGCAGCAGAACTTTGGTGGCTGGCGCTACGTTGAATCTTCCGATGAGCAATGAATCGTATAGAATACCGTGTTCAGCTTCTTCAACAAGCAGGGCAAGATAGTCTTCACGCGCATCGACTTTGAAAAACGTCCACATTACGCGGGGACGATCAAACCTCCAGTCAGATGTCAGGCTGAAAGTGTAGGGCTGGCGGATAAAATCGTGCGTGCCGGTAAGGATTTAAAAGGTTTATGTAAAGTAAATCGACACAATGGCTTCGTGAATTGATGAGTTTATAAGCGGGCATTGCGTACGTTATGCCATTGGAATGAACATAGCAGAGAGTAGGGAGGGATATATTTGGGTGCAGGGACATAAAAAGGGACACATTAATAGCTGCTATACCCCCACTATTAACAGTCACTGTAATATCCTATCTTACTGATTTATATGTATGAATTTGAGCTTTTGGTTGATTGTTATTTTCCTGTATAATTGTAGAGTAATTAAGCATATTGGTTGTTTTTTTGTTGATTTTGCGGTTTTTTATTCAAACAGTGTGCAGGGGATATCATTGGAACTTTGGTCGATATTGTGCGGTCCAGCATGCTTACCTGATCCGCATTCATTTCGCTACAAAGCCTGATCTGCGTCGGATTAATGGCAGTGCAATGGGTAGAAAAGAGCAGCAGGGATATGTACATGAGAGGGGCTGATTGACCCGTGTGATTATGTGGCGGTTTTACCACACTTTAGGGTGTGATTTTGGGGGCAAATTTGGGGGCATTTTGGGGCGTAGGGGCGGGTTTTGGGGCAAAAAAATAGCCGCTATTAGCCGCTATTGTCTGAGTCCATCGATCTGTATGTGTATGAAATCTAGGTAAATCATTGAAACGGGAGATAACCTCCTGCCAGATCAATAAATCGGGAAAATTTAGCGATTTGACAGAAGGATAACAGAAATGCTTGCGGAAAGATTACGCAACGTTACGCGTGTGGCCAGCAAGAACTGCCAGCGCGTCGCTATTCTCAATAGTTATGTATTTGCCTTTCACTGCCAGCATACCGCTTTTCTGGAAACGACCCAACAGGCGGCTGATGGTTTCAACCGTCAGACCCAGGTAGTTACCGATGTCGCCGCGGGTCATGGTCAGACGGAACTCACGAGGCGAGAATCCGCGCTGGGCAAAGCGGCGAGACAAGTTGTAGATAAAGGCCGCCAGGCGCTCTTCTGCATTTTTCTTCGACAACAGCAGGATCATATCCTGGTCGCCTTTGATTTCGCCACTCATCAGACGCATCATCTGCTGACGCAGATTCGGCATTTTTCCGGACAGGTCATCAAGGGTTTCGAAAGGAATTTCGCAAACCATTGAGGTTTCCAGCGCCTGGGCAAAGCTCGGGTGATGTCCGCTGCCAATCGCGTCAAAACCGACCAGATCACCCGCCAGATGGAAGCCGGTAATTTGCTCATCGCCTTGTTCGGTAATGGTATAGCTTTTAATCGTTCCGGAGCGGATAGCGTAGAGTGATTTAAGTTCATCACCTGCTTTAAAGAGCGTTTGCCCCTTTTGGATAGGCTTTTTGCGCTCGATGATGTTATCGAGCTGGTCAAGCTCATGCTCGTTAAGTGTGAACGGGATGCAAAGCTGGCTGATGCTGCAATCCTGGCAATGGATAGCACAACCGCCAGACTGAATGCGCCGTATAATTCGCTTTTCCGGGATCATAGGTCTGCTCAAGCCGTAATTGATATTTGTCAATTTTAACATCTTTTTGGTGAGCACGTAAGCCTGAGCTACTCCCAATAGAGAATAATTCAGGTATAACCGGAATGAATGTTTGTATCTCCTTGATTAACCGCATTAAATTTGTGGTCACATTATGCGAAAGTGTGACGAATAAGGCATTAATTGCCTGGAATCTAGAGTAGCAAATAGCCTTCGTGACGCAATAACCACTCTTTTCGCTGTACCCCGCCAGCATATCCAGTCATGGTGCCGTTACGCCCAATGACGCGATGGCAGGGGACCACAATGCTTACCGGGTTGGCGCCATTGGCCGCACCGACGGCTCTTGCAGCACCGGCGCGCCCTAACTGTTCGGCCAGTTGACCATAGTGCATGACCTGCCCACACGGGATAGTGCGTAATGCTTGCCAGACTTCACGCTGGAAAGGCGTGCCAGCCGTTGCCGTTTCCAGCGTGTCAATAATGCTGAGATTCCCGGCAAAATACTCCGACAGTTTATCGCTTAATCCGCCTGGGTTTTTAGCTGTAATACGCTGATAACCTTCTGTGCGGTAATGAATATCCAGCAATTGTTCCATGCGATCGCGGTGCTGATCCCATTCCACCGCGCGCAGGCGAAATTGCTCATCACAAATAACCCACAGCGGGCCCAGCGGCGTGTCGATGGTATCTTCCAGTAAGTTCAGCATCCGTTTCTCTCATTACAGCGTTCAGGCGAGGTTACACATTATCACGCCAGCGACAGTCGCAGCTATACCCCTAAAAACGGATATCTGTATGTCGTTAGTAGATCTTTTCAGCGGAGCGAGCCGGGTGAATTATTGGAAATAATCGTAAACCGTTGTCGGTATAATAGTGCGCGGTTATGATAATGCTCGTCGTAATTCGCTGGAGGAAGAAACATGAATCTTGATGATGCTTCGCTGTTTCTGGATGCTATGGGGGATGTCCAACCGCTGAAGGGCTGCGCCGATGTACATTGGCAGCCAACGCGTAATATCCGCACTCCGGCGCGTATCGATACGCTTCAACTGGATAACTTTCTCACGACGGGGTTTCTCGATATTATCCCGTTGAACGAGCCGCTGGAGTTTCGTCGCGAAGGTTTACAGCACGGCGTGACTGACAAACTGCGAACCGGAAAATATCCGCAGCAGGCGAGCCTTAACCTCATCCGCCAGCCCGTAGAAACATGCCGCCAGATGCTATTCAGTTTTATTCTGCAGGCACAGCGAGATGGATTACGTAACGTGCTGGTGATACACGGTAAGGGGCGTGACGATAACGCTCATGCCAATATTGTTCGCAGCTATGTGGCGCGCTGGCTGACAGAATTTGATGACGTCCAGGCCTACTGCGCCGCTTTGCCGCATCACGGCGGCAGCGGAGCATGCTATGTGGCATTACGTAAAACCGCGCAGGCAAAACAGGAAAACTGGGAGCGTCACGCTAAGCGCAGCCGCTGAGCAACGTATTTATCAGGCGGCCAGTACTCTGTTCCTGCCTTCGTGCTTGGCTTTGTACAACGCGTCGTCCACGCGTTTGAATAATTCATCAATACTTTCGTTCGTTTCGTGCCGCGCAACGCCAATGCTGACGGTAAAGCGGGGAAGACCAGGGAGAGTAACCTTGGCTACCGTCGCGCGGATCACTTCTGCAAGATTGAGGGCGACATCCAGCGAGGTTCGCGGTAGCAGCAGCACAAATTCTTCACCACCCCAGCGAAAAATAAGATCGTCTTTTCGTGCACAGGATTCCAGTGTGCGGGCCAGAGCGCAAAGCACTTCATCGCCTTTTAAATGACCGAAGAGATCGTTAATGCTTTTAAAACGATCGGTGTCGATCAACAACAGGCTGTAGTCCTGCGTCAATGACACCGCATGCGTCTGCTCCGGCTCGGTTACCTGATAAAAATGTCGGCGATTAAGTAATCCCGTTAAAGGGTCACGCAGAGCGGCATGCTCAAGCTCCTGTTCCAGCCGTTTTTGTTCGGTAATGTCATGAATAATGCACAACATGAGTTTATTACCGTAAATTTCAATCGGTCCGGCGTAGGTTTGCACATGACGTGAGGTGCCGTCAGCCAGTTTATGGACAAAGTGCAAAGGCTTATGGCCGCCGGGCAGATGGGCGATTTCATGCATTACCGGCAATATATGGCGGCCCAGCATGTTGATCTCCCAGGTATGTTTCTGGCACATCACATCAAGGTTGTAACCATAAAAATTCAGGGCACTGAGGTTTGCATCAACGATCAGGCCATCGCGGGACGGATCAATCAGTAACATTGGCGCGGAGTTGGTCTGGAAAAAACGCGCATAAAAGCCCTGTTTTTTTCGTTGATAAGTTGCTGAACGGCTGGCTTTCAGACCTTGCGCAGTAGGCGTTTCAATGCCTTCGAAAAGGATAACATCCCCCACGCCCGGCAGAGATTTAATGGACAGGCGGCTAGCCAACGCGATTTCCTCACCATCGCGGTAAACCGTGAGGATCTCAACAACGTGATGATGATTGCGCAAGTCACTGAGATACATGGTTAAATCATTTTGAGAATGCGTTGAGAATATGCCCTTGCGCAGTGGGGAAAAACAGAGATCCCGCATTAACTCACGTGCAACGATATTAGCGAACACCAGTTCTTCGGTTTGTGGCGAAACAATCCACACCGGAAAGGTTAACAAATCCAGTGAATGCAGCTCGGTTGTGCTCATCGATAATCCCGTTATCTTTATCTGCTGTGTTGCCCGTTTAATGGCGAATATTTTAGATATTACAGTCTCACAAAGTTATTGATTGTCGGTGAGACAAGGGTTGTACGACTGGCTTTTGTTTGATGCTGTTTTCTGATTGGATCAGTTCATGAATCTTATGCGCTGGCAGCGGTTTTGCAAACAGGAAACCTTGCAGCATGCTACACCCCATCTGGGTAAGAAGTATTTCCTGCTCCTGAGTTTCTATTCCTTCAGCCACCACGCGCATATTCATGGAGTGAGCTATGTCAATAATGGTAGACACAATTTTTGTATTTTTACTGTTCTCGCTAATATCTTTGACAAATATCCTGTCGATTTTTAATTCCCGTGCCGGCAGTGACTTCAACATCAATATATTTGAATAACCAGTGCCGAAATCATCAATAGAAACGGTGATCCCCAAAGCCGAAAAAGCATTCAGGATTTCAATACTGCGTTTTAAATTTTTAAGTGCAGTGCTCTCCGTGAGCTCCAGCGTGAGAGAGGCAGGTGAAAGTTGGTATTGCGCCAGGGCGTTGCAAACAACATCAATAATATCATGCTGTTCAAACTGGGCGGGAGAGAGGTTAACGGCGAGCGTCCATTCTGTATTCCCTTGTAATGTCCACTGATGCAACTGCAAACATGCCTGTTGGATAACCCATTTGCCGACGGGAATAATCAGGCCCGTTTCTTCCAGCGCAGGCAGAAATTCAGCCGGTAGCAGCATGCCGCGCTCCGGATGATGCCAGCGTAATAACGCTTCAAAACCAGTCAGGGAATGATCTCCGGCGGTATATTTAGGCTGATACCATAGCTCAAACTGGTTGCGTTCAAGCGCTTGTGAAAGTTCCTGTAGAAATGTCGGCGGCGTATCTGCGATAGCTTCCATCTGGGGACTATAAATAGCCCAGCCGTTTCTGCCCGCCTGTTTGACATGATACATCGCCATATCAGCCTTCACTTTTAGCTCATGCAGAGTCGAGCCATGTTCGGGATAGATACTGCTTCCCGCACTTAACGAAACCCGAATGGTATGACCGAATAAAGTAAAGGGGTCACCGATCGCATCTGAAATTCGCGCAAGCAAGGCGGAGATAGCCTGCGGGTTGCAGTCTGGAACCAGCAGGATAAATTCATCTCCCCCCAGTCTTGCCAGCGTCATTGAATCATCAAGGCAACTGTAGATACGCTGTGTACTGGCAATCAGCAGTTGATCGCCGATGTGATGCCCCCAGGTATCGTTAACGACTTTAAAACGATCGAGGTCGATAAATACCAACGAGAAATGCTGTTGATGCAATTTGGAATGCCGCAGGCAGGCCTGTAAGCGGGTATCTATTTGCGTTCGATTAGCAAGTCCGGTCAGCGCGTCGAAGTGGACCTGATGTTCAAGCTGGCAGTTCAACTGATGCAGGTTGTCAGCCAGTCGGGAAGTGCGCAGTTGTAAATCCACCATCGAGACGACCAGCATGATACCCAAAATAATCAGCGTGACGGCGCAGACCCAGACAGAGAGTTCCAGCGTACTGAGCCCATCGTGCGCAGTGTGTCCAAAATGGGTGAACGTTGCCGCTCCCATACCGGTGTAATGCATAGAAGCAATTGCCAGCGCCATAATAAGGGCTGCAATAAGTCGGTTAATCAGCACGCGACGGGTGTTTTGGCGTAAATGGAAGGCCAGCCATAAACCTACGCCAGACGCAACGACGGCAATAATTACAGAGAGCAAAATCAGCGAGAGATCCCATGAGATGGCCACATGTTCGATAATGGCATACATGCCAACGTAGTGCATCGTGACAACGCCGGCACTCAATATGCTGGTGGCAATGACCAGTCGTTTTGTTGATAGCGTATTACCGGAAATAGCGATATTGATGGCGAGAGTTGCAGAAATGAGCGCAATAAAGAACGAAAACGCGGTGAGTGATAGGTGATAATTGATCGGCATAGTCATTTTCATGGCCAGCATACCGATAAAATGCATCGACCAGATCCCCATACCCAGCGTAGCGCCGCCAGATAGCCGCCAGAAGGTAGATTCACGTTTGCTGGAGATTGCTACCTTACCCGCGCTGTCGAGGGCAATAAAGGAGGCAATAAATGCGACAACAAAGGAAATCCCAATCAATACAGGGTCCCACGACACGTGCAACATCTTACTACCTATCGAAAAAAAGCCGTGATGATAAATCTAGCAGGTTTTGTCCAGTTAACCTGATAAAACCAGGAATGTTCTTGTGTTTTTGCAATGAGTATTAGAGTGAAGGGCAAAATATTGAAAATGACAAGCCATTACTTATATAAGTATTCATAAAAATTATGTTTCTGTGTGTTTTGTGCTCGTCACGTGCTCGCCATCACAATAATCTGATGGTGGGGAACATTACCGCCATTGCCGGGATAAAGTGCTGAACTATTATGAATGGGTAGTGTAATTTATTGACTTAAGTAAAAGGTCTGCTGGCTCTCATTGAAAGTTCAGCTTTCGTCACAGAGCAATGGAAATCTGTATTGCAGATGCTATAAAAATAACATCCACGTTATTTCTTGGTGCACAGGGTTAAAATGTTAAATGATATAAGCGTCAGAACCTTTATTATTTTATTTCTGCTCATTACGGCGGTTGCGCTCAATGTTGTTGAAATGATTTTTTCGGCCACCCCAGAAATTATTATTGGTACTAATGCGGTAAGCATTATTTCTATATTATGTTTGTGGTGGTACATGACGAAATATCTGGTCATGCCGATTAATACGGTTAAAAGAAGCATTGAAGAGGTAACATCCGGGAATCTGGCAATCAGTATTCCCGAGTTTGGTAATAACTGTGCGGGTAGACTAATTCCTGGCATCAATAGCTTATCAAGTAATATTTCAGCACTCGTTAATGAGATCAGAACATCCTCGCAAACGGCGATGACGCTTTCTGAACAGCTGGCGGAACGCAGCGCCGAGCTTTCAGTGAAAACAGAACAGCAATCCGGAGCATTAATGCAGACGGCTGCCAACATGGATGAAATAGCGGTTAATACGCGGAATAATGCTGATAACACGCAAATAGCCAGCGCCCAGGCAACAATTGCCACGCAATGCGCCCGTCAGGGTGGCGAATTAATGGTGCAGGTTGCGACAAATATGCGTTCAATCACCGAATGCGCACAGCAAATGACAGAAATTATTACGCTGATAGATGGTATTGCATTCCAGACAAATATTCTGGCATTGAATGCTGCTGTGGAAGCTGCAAGGGCCGGTGAACATGGCAAAGGTTTTTCTGTGGTGGCCGGTGAGGTAAGAATGCTTGCACACCGCAGTGCAGATGCCGCTAAGAATATTAAGCAACTGATTGCCCAAACCCATCAAAATGTTCAGCAAGGCGCTGCTATTGTGCGTGAAGCTGAAAAAAACATGCATGATATTGTCGGGGGGGCAGGGCAATTAAACCAACTGATGGGCGAGATATTAACCACTACGCAGGAGCAGGAGAAAGGGATTATCAGAATTACCCATGCTCTGGCCGAACTGGAGAACGTCACTCAAAGTAATGCCATTATGGTTGATGAGCTTTCTGACTCCTCAGGTATCCTGAAAAACCAGGTGATTGACCTTCAATCGCGAACGCATAAATTTCGCTTAAGTCATACGCTTGAATCAGAGAGACGCCAGCGGGCCTGAGAGGGGCATCTCGTAACCAGCGCCGCATTCGTCGGCGCTTTTCTTATTATCAGATACTTTTTATGAATCATTTCAGCACAATGGGACAATGAGATATTGCTTAACATATTCTGACAGCTAGACTAACGAAAAAAGCTGAATGTTTGTGGAGGCGCTGTGGAAGCCATTAAGGGAACGGATGTTAATGTGCCGGATGCCGTGTTTGCCTGGCTGTTGGATGGCCGTGGTGGGGTGAAGCCACTGGAAGATAACGATGTTATCGACAGTCAACATCCCTGCTGGCTGCATCTTAATTATACCCATCCTGAAAGCGCGCAATGGCTGGCGACAACGCCTTTACTTCCCAATAACGTGCGTGATGCGCTGGCGGGTGAAAGCACGCGCCCACGCGTAAGCCGGGTAGGGGAAGGTACGTTGATTACGCTGCGCTGTATTAACGGCAGCACCGACGAGCGACCTGACCAACTGGTTGCGATGCGCTTATATATGGATGAACGTCTGATTGTCTCAACGCGTCAGCGTAAAGTATTGGCGCTGGATGATGTGGTCAGCGATCTCCAGGAAGGCACGGGAGCGGCTGATTGTGGTAGTTGGCTGGTGGATGTTTGCGATGCACTAACCGATCATGCCAGTGAGTTTATCGAACAACTGCACGATAAGATTATTGATCTGGAAGATAACCTGCTCGATCAGCAGATTCCGCCGCGTGGTTTCCTGGCATTGCTGCGTAAGCAGTTAATTGTGATGCGCCGCTATATGGCGCCTCAGCGCGATGTCTATTCCCGGCTGGCGAGCGAACGTTTTTCCTGGATGACCGACGACCATCGGCGGCGGATGCAGGATATCGCTGACAGGCTAGGGAGAGGGCTGGATGAAATAGATGCCTGTATTGCCAGGACCGGTATTATGGCGGATGAAATTGCGCAGGTTATGCAGGAGTCTCTGGCTCGCCGAACGTATACAATGTCATTGATGGCAATGGTTTTTCTTCCCAGCACATTTTTAACCGGGCTGTTTGGCGTTAACCTCGGCGGTATCCCTGGCGGTGGCTGGCAGTTTGGCTTCTCACTTTTTTGTATTCTGTTAGTGGTCCTGATTGGTGGTGTTACTTTATGGTTGCATCGTAGTAAATGGTTGTAACAACAACGTTTTTTAGTGACTTTTGCGCATGAAAACGTCCTGGTTTTTGAGCGAAGTCAATAAACCATCTACCTATTCGGGGCAATATCTCTCTCGCAGGTGAATGCAACGTCAAGCGATGGGCGTTGCGCTCCATATTGTCTTACTTCCTTTTTTGAATTACTGCATAGCACAATTGATTCGTACGACGCCGACTTAGATTAGTCGGCTTTTTTTTGCCTGCAGGAAATCAGCGTCTACCCTAAAAGAGCCAACCTGAATAACTGGAGGGGTATATGAACTGTCTGATTGCAACGCCGCACACTGATTCGCTACCGACCGACCCGGTTCCCATTCCCGATCCCATACCTCGTCCGCAGCCAATGCCGGATCCGCCACCGGATGAAGAGCCGATTAAATTGTCGCATCGCGGGCGCAGATCTGCGAGGATACGCGCCTGCTGATTGTGAGTTTTTACCGCGAGATTAAATTGTGACCGCTTTTTCAACCCTGAATGTTTTACCTGCTGCCCAACTCGAGAATCTTAACGAGCTGGGTTATCTTGAAATGACGCCTGTTCAGGCTGCTGCGTTACCGGCAATTCTGGCGGGGAAAGATGTTCGCGTGCAGGCTAAAACCGGCAGTGGCAAAACGGCGGCTTTTGGTCTTGGATTGTTACAGCATGTTGATGTCGCGCTGTTTCAGACGCAGTCCCTGGTGCTGTGCCCAACGCGCGAGCTTGCCGACCAGGTGGCGGGTGAGCTGCGTCGCTTAGCGCGCTTTCTGCCTAACACCAAGATCTTAACGTTGTGCGGTGGGCAGCCCTTTGGCGCACAACGTGACTCCCTGCAGCATGCGCCACATATTATTGTCGCCACACCGGGGCGTTTACTCGACCATCTGCAAAAAGGCACTGTTTCTCTGGATGCCCTGAATACGCTGGTGATGGATGAAGCCGATCGCATGCTGGATATGGGCTTTAGCGATGCGATTGATGATGTCATTCGCTTTGCGCCAGCTTCGCGTCAGACCTTACTGTTTTCTGCGACCTGGCCGGAAGCCATTGCCGCCATTAGTGGCCGGGTGCAACAAAATCCATTAACGATCGAAATTGATACCGTTGACGCGCTGCCGGCGATTGAGCAGCAGTTTTTCGAAACTTCCAGCCACGGCAAAATTGCGCTGCTGCAAAAATTGCTCAGTCAGCATCAACCTGCATCATGCGTAGTTTTTTGTAATACCAAAAAAGATTGTCAGGCCGTGTGTGACGCGCTGAATGCGGCGGGGCAAAGCGCTCTCTCACTGCATGGCGATCTTGAGCAGCGCGATCGCGATCAGACGCTGGTACGTTTTGCCAACGGTAGCGTGCGCATTCTGGTTGCTACCGATGTGGCCGCGCGTGGTCTGGATATTAAATCACTTGAGCTGGTGGTTAACTTCGAACTGGCGTGGGATCCGGAAGTCCACGTCCATCGTATCGGACGTACCGCGCGTGCCGGCAACAGTGGTCTGGCGATTAGCTTCTGTGCACCGGAAGAAGCGCAGCGGGCCAATATTCTTTCTGAAATGCTGCAACTGAAGCTGAACTGGCTGCCAGCTCCCGCTAACGGCCCAATCCTGCCGCTGGAAGCTGAGATGGCGACGTTATGCATTGATGGCGGTAAAAAGGCTAAAATGCGTCCCGGCGATGTTCTCGGCGCGCTGACCGGTGATATTGGTCTGGAAGGCGCCGATATCGGCAAAATTGCCGTTCATCCGGCGCATGTCTATGTCGCGGTTCGCCAGACTGTAGCGCATAAGGCATGGAAGCAATTGCAAAACGGTAAGATAAAAGGCAAGACTTGCCGGGTTCGGTTATTGAAATAACCACTCGTCGGAGCGCCTGATGGCGCTCCGCTTATCCGGTACTATCGACTTACTTCACTTCCACGACGTTCAGGCGCAGCTCATCCAGTTGAGCATCATCTTCTTCTGGCTGCCAGCCCGCAGGCTGCAGCGGGATCTCTTCACGATCGAACGCTAAATCACCGCCGTCCACAACCTCTGAACCGTGCCTGATACCTTTGAAATCGAACAGATTGATATCGCTCAGATGTGAAGGTACAACGTTCTGCATTGCGCTGAACATGGTTTCAATACGCCCTGGATAGCGTTTGTCCCAGTCGCGCAGCATATCGGCAATGACCTGGCGCTGCAGGTTAGGCTGTGAGCCGCACAGATTACATGGAATAATCGGGAAACCTTTCGCTTCGGAGAAACGCTCGATATCTTTCTCACGGCAGTAAGCCAGCGGACGGATAACGATATGTTTACCGTCATCGCTCATCAGCTTCGGCGGCATACCTTTCATCTTCCCGCCGTAGAACATGTTTAAGAACAGCGTTTGCAGGATATCGTCGCGATGGTGACCGAGCGCAATCTTGGTGGCGCCTAACTCAGTTGCCGTGCGGTACAGAATGCCGCGACGCAGGCGAGAGCAGAGCGAGCAGGTCGTTTTGCCTTCAGGGATTTTATCTTTGACGATCCCGTAGGTGTTTTCTTCGACAATCTTATACTCCACGCCCAGTTGTTCCAGATACTCCGGCAGAATATGCTCCGGGAAGCCTGGTTGTTTCTGATCGAGGTTAACCGCAACTAAGGAAAAACTGATCGGGGCGCTTTGCTGCAAATTACGCAGGATCTCCAGCATGGTATAGCTGTCTTTCCCCCCGGAAAGGCACACCATAATGCGATCGCCGTCTTCGATCATATTGAAGTCGGCAATCGCTTCGCCCACGTTACGGCGCAGACGTTTTTGCAATTTGTTCAGGTTGTATTGTTCTTTCTTTGTAACTTGTTGATTTTCTTGCATTGTTTACTGTCTCTGACTCCAAAAGGGGCATGTAAGGGGCAAAATTTTTTTACAGGACAAGTTTGGCGTTGAGCATTTTCACCTGTTCGCCGTTCAGTTCTTCAATCCATGCACTGTAAATTTCGTATACCATCTGCGCGTTTTCATGCCCCATCTGATTAGCTATAAATGATGGGTTCGCTCCAGCCGATAACAGCCAGCAAGCAAAAGTATGCCGCGTATGGTACGGATTACGGCGACGAATACCAGCACGTTTTACAGCAGCGTTCCATGTGGCACCTATGCTACTCATAGAGTAGTAGGGTTTTTGTTCCCCCTTGCGCATCCTGGGCATGAAAACAAAATGCACTTTCTGGATCCCGGTAGCGCCATATTCACGGTGGTGAAAGATTATTTTTGTCTTAGGGTGCCAAAAGCGCTAGTTAGTATTCTCAACGAGGCGTTAGCGGACGATGATGCAGATTTTATGGAGCAGTGCGTGCTGGAGGCGTTCGAACAGAATGATCCGGTTTATATTATTGGTGCGAGCTACTACACGACGAGAAAAAATTTCGGACCTGACCCGGAATATTCAGCAGATTGCGCCCTGGCTGACAGCAGACGAGGCCCGCAAGCGCGTGCGCTGGTGCGTTGAGATATTCGGAGCGCGGGTGTATCTGGAGGCCCGTCGTCAGTTGCGTACTGAAAAACACTAACGAGGAACCGGGTAAACGTAATCCTAAAACACCGAGTAGCTGTATGTTTCCCTAAACTCATTGCTCATTATGAAAAAACCTAAAAGGAATAGGGTTTATCATGAAAAAAATATCATTGTGTTGTTTGTATGTTTTAGCGCTATCCGGCTGTACCGTTCAAAAACAGATGACGCCTGTCAGTGGGAGCAAAGCCGACGGGACAATTAGAATGGGTTATCACGTTGGTGATAGCTATGGAGCGTTTGAAAAAGCGAATGTTGATATCATTTTTGCTTTCCGGCGATACGACAGGGGTATTCGCGAGGTGCATTGCACCAGTACCCCTGTCACATCGTCGGTTTGCAGGGTGTGCAAAAAACTCCTGGCTTCAGTTTTTTTTCAGAGAGTTATTCTTCATGTATACCATGTTAAATATAATGTGGCTTGACTTGATATAGTTATTCACAATATTAATTGAATCTATTGTTATATTTTTGAAATAAATAAATTTGGTTGTTTTATGTTCCAAATTTACAGGTTGCTTTTTGTCAATATATGTATAAATGGCTGGTGGATATTTTTGGTTAAGTCTGAAATTGAGTGGTTTGTCACAAATTTAACACCATCTAAATGGTACTAATTATTCGTCGATACAGTCGAGTAACGATAAATTATTTTATATTCCAATGAAAATTAAGGATGAATTATGGCTTACGCTCAATGGGCAGAAATTAAAATAGTTGTCGCTGAAGGACAATCCGTATCCATTAGAAACGCATCACACGATAGTGGAAAATTTTATAAACTAGGAAATAAAGATCAGGAGTTATCACCAGATAGAATAAATGAAATGGTGATTACCAGCTCTTCGACTGCCGATGAGGCCACGATCTGCGCATGTGGGCGTTCAGATGCTGCTGTTGGCACTGAGGGCAGTTTCGTTATGTATAATGGCCCTGAAAAAATTGGCCGCTTTTATTGGGATTGCCCTTGGGGGAAAAAGACCAATAAGAAAGAATATACAAGTGCCTCTAATAAATATGTTGTACAAGTTGAAGGCGGTAACGTTGACTCTGGTGCGTTAGGTAATATAACGCTTACTGTTGTGAAAATCAGATAATACTATCTTTAACTTGATTAAATTAATATAGGCCCTGGTATTCGCCGGGGCTTTTTCATATCCGCTTTCCGTAAACCCCATAGTTAACCATCAACTTTCTAGTCTGGTCGTTAAATCCAATCTGTGGGATTTGCAGAAAAACAAAGTAGCAATCCACTCCCCGCGCTGACGGGGTTTTTATTCAAATACGCGTCTGCCTGTAAGTCTCCCGCATAATCGTGCCATTCACATTTAGAGATCCTCCGGCATAATCAATCTGCCAACAAAGGAGGTCGCTATGCGTAAAGCCCGTTTTACTGAGCATCTGATCATCGCCGTGATTAAGTCGGTTGAAGCCGGACGAACTGTTAAGGATGTCTCCCGGGAGACCGGTATCTCTGAAGCCACCTACTACAACTGAAAGTCCAGATACGGCGGTATGTAGGCTTCTGATATTAAAAAGATTAAGGATCTTGAGGACGAGAACCGGGCGCTGAAAGACATTATCGAAAAAAAGCTTTAAAACCAGCCTTTAAGCGTGAGCTGGTCACTCATCTGATAACGACATTTGGACTCAGTATCCGTCAGGCCTGCCGGAGTCTGAACCTGAGCAGAACGGTTTACCATTACCGTCCAGATACCACGCGTGACGAACCCGTTATTGTCGCGTTGCAGGCAGTGGCAGAGCGATACCCACGATACGGTTTTCCGAAACTTTTCCTGGTTCTGCGGCGGCAGGGATACCCGTGGAATCACATATTTACTGTCTGCTGGAGCTGAATTTTCGCCGAAAGGGCAAACAGCGCTTGCCGGTGCGTAATCCCTCGCCACCGGCCACGCCTGAAGCGCTGAACCAGAGCTGGTCTGTCGATTCTATGCATGATGCTCTGGTCTGTGGCCATCGTTTTCGCACATTCAATGTTGTTGATGACTTTAACCGTGAGGCATTGTCGATTGAAATCGATCTGAATCTGCCAGCTTTGCGCGTGGTCCGTGTACTCGACAGGATCGCGGCAAATCGCGAACTGGATGATTCAATAGGTATCATGGTCCGGAATCACTGGCCGAATGGGCAGAGAAACATGCAGTAAAACTGGAGTTTATCCAGCCAGGTAAGCCGACGCAGAACGCTTTCATTGAACGCTTTAACCGGACATACCGTACAGAAAAACTCGATTTTCATCTGTTCAGAACGCTGAATGAAGTGCGGGAAATCACGGAGAAATGGTGTCAGAATATAACTGTGAACGCGCGCATGAATCACTGAACAATATGACACCGGAGGAATATCGACAACACCATCATTTGGCCGGGATCTCAAAAAATGCATGGAACTAAAACGGGTCTATTTACACGCTTATCTTTTTGATTATTCGATAAAAATAGTCTTATCAATAAGCTACGTTTTTTAATCCTTCATGTTCAGGTTGTATTGTTCTTTCTTGCTAATATCTTGATTTTGCGACATTTAATAGAGGCTCAATTCATAGTGTGGCATCAGAAGAGTAGGCATCACGCCGGATAGTCCGGCAAAAGAAGTCTGATATAAAAACTGTGGCGTGTATGGTACGGATAAGCGGGAAAAATGTCAGCACATTTAGGACAGGAATCGTGGGGTATAAGAGGTAGAAACAAAAAGCCCGCAGCGATGTGCGGGCCAGACAGCTTAGCGGACTACCAGTACCGAACACTCCGCATGACGTACCACGGCTGCGGCGTTAGACCCCAGCAGGTAGGTGGTGATGTCAGGTCGATGTGAGGCAATAATGACCATATCAGCCGGTAATTTTTTGGCCATCTCCAGAATCTTATCTTTTGGCGCACCTTCTGTGACATGAACGTGCACTCTGTCCGTTGGGATATTGAACTTCTTGATAATCTCTTCCAGTTGAGATTTTGCTTCGGCTTTCAGATCTTCCATGGCCGGTAACTCTGCCGAGTAGGCCAATCCCAGGGAAGCATAATAGGGCAGTGACGGAATTACGGTCAAAAAATGAACCTGTGCATCGTCAATTTTTGCCTCTGCTTCAACATGGGCTATAACACGTTGAGTTAATTCTGAGTCTGAAATATCGATGGGTACAAGAATCGTTCTGTTCATAAAACCTCCTGTTTAAGTATCCACCCAAAGCTTACCGCGTAATGGCACTTTATGTACAATGACAAAGATCACATTTTGGCATCACTTTATTTTTATTTCAGGAAACTTTCCTTTTATTACTCCATCGTAAAATCGACCTTTAGAAACGACGCTTAGGAAATCACGAAAAATACGAGCAGGGACATGCTGATATTGCAGAGTAGACAACTGGTGAAAGCGAATTTCTAGCGTGCGGGAGGATTCGTCATAGCCGACGGATGCAATACGGGATGATTTTACAGGATGATGATTCATTGCAGGTATCCTCTACTACAGGTCTTAATGCAAGATATCATCTATCAGAGATGTGTTTTAGCGCAACAGATATAATGTTTTGATCTGGATAAAACAGAATTGTTAGAACATAAAGAGAGCCCGCTGTTGCCAGCGGGCTGACGGATTAGAATTGGTAAACCATACCCAGTGCTACTACGTCATCGGTAGAGATGTCGTTTTGGCTGTAGAAGTTTTTATCTTCATCCAGCAGGTTGATTTTGTAATCAACGTAGGTGGAGAAGTTTTTGTTGAAGTAGTAAGTAGCGCCAACGGATGCGTATTTCACCAGATCCTGGTCGCCATCAGATCCGTTTACACCCAGATCCTTACCTTTAGACATCAGGAAAGAAACTTCCGGACGCAGACCGAAGTCGAACTGGTATTGCGCAGTCACTTCAAAGTTCTGAGTTTTGTTGGCAATCGTATTATCACTACCGTTTGAGCCACCATAAGGGGTCATGTTGCGGGTTTCGGAGTACATGGTTGCCAGATAGATGTTGTTCGCGTCGTATTTCAGACCGACTGTCCACGCGTCAGCTTTATCACCGCCCGCGGTAGAATCGTTAACCTGCTCGTTAGTACGGTCAGAAGAGGTGTATGCTGCACCGAAGCTTACACCCATACCCAAATCGTAGGTCGAGGAGATACCGAAGCCGTCACCGTTGGAGTTCTTCATGTTACGATCGTCGCCACCGTTATTGGTGCCTTCCTGCTCTGGTGACTGATTTTCGTTCGCGCCCTGATACTGCAACGCCACGTTCAGACCGTCAACCAGACCAAAGAAGTCGGTATTACGGTAGGTCGCCACGCCGTTCGCGCGACCGGTCATGAAGTTGTCTGCTTTGGTGTAAGAGTCGCCACCGAATTCCGGCAGCATATCGGTCCAGCCTTCAACGTCGTACATTACGCCGTAGTTACGGCCGTAGTCGAATGAGCCGTAGTCGCCGACTTTAATACCTGCGAATGCCAGACGAGTCCAGGAGTCGCCTTTATCACCTTCGGTGCCGTTAGCCTGAACCTGATATTCCCACTGGCCGTAACCGGTGATCATATCGTTAACCTGAGTTTCGCCTTTGAAGCCCATACGCATATAAGTCTGATCGCCATCACTGTTAGCGTCATCAGAGAAATAATGCAGGCCGTCTACTTTGCCATAGAGATCTAATTTGTTGCCGTCTTTATTATAAACTTCAGCCGCGTGAGCAGCGCCTGCAGCCAGCAGGGCAGGAATTACGAGAGCCAGTACTTTTCTGTTCATTGAAATAATCCTTTAGTTTTTTTATTAACCTGTGACTACCCATGTAGGGAGTAAAAGCATGCTAAAGGAGAAGTTCCGTAAAGGGATAAATATGAATTGTTACGCCTTAAGTAAAACCTTAAAGAAATAATTCTACGGAAATGATGATAATTGTGGTGAATGTATGGGTGGTAAATATATAAAATAAAAATTATACAAGTGAAGTGTGTTGGGCTATTCTGCGCCTGTTATATGCCTTTATTGTCATGTTTTATTTTTCGTTGACGTATTGATAGCTATTATTAATTAGCCAGCGAATAAATTGACAAGCCCGAACAACTGTTCGGGCTTTTTTTTTGGGTTCCAGGTTAATACTGAGATAAACGCATTACTCGGTACCGCTCTTTTCCGCTTTTCCAGCCAACTGCGCAAGGAAGTCGTAGCGTTTTTGCAGATCGGCTGCGGCGTCTTTCCAGAGCTGTTCTGCGACTTCTGGCTGTTGGGCATTCAGGCGACGGAAGCGCTGCTCGTTAAGCAATGTTTCGGCCAGGGCGTCTGACGGTGGCCGAGAGTCCAGCGCCAGCGGCAGCTTACCTTCATCTGCTCGACGTGGATCAAAGCGGTACAGCGGCCAGAACCCGGTTGCCGTGAGCTGACGCATCTGATCATGGCTTAGTGCGAGATCGTAACCATGCTCTTCACATGGGCTATAGGCGATAATCAGCGACGGACCTGGATAGGCCTCCGCTTCCTGGATAGCTTTCACCGTCTGGTTCAACTGCGCGCCCAGAGAGATTTGTGCAACATACACGTGCCCGTACATCATCATACTGACGCCAAGATCTTTGCGAGCTTTGCGCTTGCCATGCTCACCAAATTTAGTGACGGCCCCAAGCGGC
>NZ_JAHLRC010000066.1:0-21003 GCF_018919545.1 Citrobacter sp. S46_ASV_140 | reverse complement strand
CGACCTGCAGGCCGAGCTCTTTTGCCGCGTCGAGATCGACGTTATTGAAGCCGGCGCAACGCAGCGCAATATATTTCACGCCATGCTTTTTCAGCTCTTCCAGAACCGGGCGGCTGCCATCGTCGTTAACGAAAATACAGACGGCTTCACAGCCATGGGCTGTTTTGGCTGTTTTCTCCGTCAGCAGAAAGTCAAAGAATTCAAGTTCAAAACCAAAAGCCTCGTTAACCTGCTGCAGATACTTCTTGTCGTACTGTTTTGTACTATAGATGGCGAGTTTCATAAGACTTTCTCCAGTGATTTTGACGTCACATTAATCCAATTCAAATTATTTTACAAAATCTAAAAAGTTATTGATAGTCATAGGCGTAATGAATAATTTCAGCGCATCTGTTGTTAGTGTGGGCAGGTTACTCAATTTCAACAACTGGATATTTTTCCGTCCAACTCAATACCCGTAATCGATGCAGGTAAAAAGCCAGCCGAATCACATCCAGACAGCTACGCTTATACAGGTAGCAAATATCGGGAGGGGTCATGTTAACTCACTCTGAAGCAAAGCGATGGGCCACCTTAATGCTTAAGGCGGCATTATGTGATGGTATGAAACCTGAGGAGATTTCCCGGCAGGTACATCTGGTCTGCGATCATCATGGTAGAGAGTGCCTCGAAGAGCTCATTGAGGAAATTCTGATAGAAGCTGGTCGTTTAGGACCTAAACATAGCGATGGAGAACTGAGGCCTCATTGAGTCTGAGTTCTTTATATTCCCGACGGCACGTGTAACAGCGTGCCATATAAAACAATGCGCTATCTTGTTGAATTAATTATTATTTTATTGATTCCCGTTGATTAATAAATAGTGCATATACTTCATGGGAATTTATTCTTAATGTGGGCATATCCTGTTAAACATGCCACAATACTGGCCTAAACCGGCTTAAATTTTCGCTAAATCAGGATATTAACTACCCATGAAGGGTAAATATAAAGCCGCTCTGGCACTTCTCTTATTATTGATTCTCGTGCCGCTGACGTTGGTCATGACGCTTGGCCTGTGGGTTCCTACGCTGGTGGGCGTCTGGTTACCTGTTGGCACGCGCATCGCGCTGGATGAGAGCCCACGGCTGACACGTCATGGGCTGCATATCCCGGAACTCCGCTATCTGGTCGATGATTGCCCGCTAGCGCGCATTACTCAGGCCGATCTTTCTCATCCCAGCCGCTGGTTGCTCAATGTCGGGACAATTGAGCTGGATTCCGCTTGCCTGGCTAAATTACCGCAGACAGAAGCGTCTCCGGCAGCGCCCAAAACGCTGGCTGAATGGCAATCGATGCTGCCCAATACCTGGATTAACATCGACAAAGTTATTCTCTCCCCCTGGCAGGAGTGGCAGGGAAAACTGTCTCTCTCGCTAACGCCATCGACCCAGCAACTGCGCTACCAGGGTGAAAAAGTGAAATTCCAGGGGCGTCTGCACGGGCAAAATCTCACGGTAAATGAGCTGGATATAGCCGCGTTTGAAGGGCAACCGCCGGTAAAACTGGTCGGTGAATTTACCATGCCGCTGGTTCCTGATGGACTACCGGTGAGCGGTCATGCGGTTGCTACTCTGAGCTTGCCGCAGGAACCCTCACTGGTGGACGCAGAACTGGAGTGGCAAGAAAACAGCGGACAACTGATCGTTATGGCGCGGGACAATGCCGATCCGTTGCTCGATCTTCCGTGGGAAATAACCCGTCAGCAATTAACCATCAGCGACGGTCGCTGGAACTGGCCTTATCAGGGATTCCCGCTCAGCGGGCGGTTGGGCATGAAAGTTGAAAACTGGCAGGCCGGGCTGGAAAATGCGGTGGTGAGCGGGCGTCTGAACATACTGACCCAAGGCGATGCAGGTAAAGGAAACGCCGTATTAACGCTGGGGCCGGGTAAGCTGGGTGTGGATAGTAGCGATATGCCGTTACAGTTGATAGGCGAGGCGAAACAGGGTGACCTGATCTTCTACGCCAAATTACCCGCCAGACTCACCGGAAGCCTGGACGACCCGCAGCTGGCTTTCGAGCCAGGAGCGCTGCTGCGTTCGCGTGGACGGGTGATTGACTCGCTGGATATTGACGAAATTCGCTGGCCGCTGGCGGGCGTAAAAGTAACGCAGCGCGGCGTAGATGGCCGTCTGCAGGCTATATTGCGCGCGCATGAAAACCAGATGGGCGGTTTTGAATTGCATCTGGATGGTCTGGCAAATGATTTTCTCCCTGACGCGGGTCGCTGGCAGTGGCGGTACTGGGGCAAAGGCAGCTTTACGCCAATGCATGCGCGTTGGGACGTGGCGGGTAAGGGCGAATGGCATGACAACACCCTGAAGCTTTTTGATCTCTCCACCGGATTTGACCACCTGCAATACGGCACCATGAAGGTGGAAACCCCACGCCTGGTGATGGACGAGCCGATCGTCTGGGTACGGGATGCCAACAAGCCGACGTTTAGCGGCGCGCTGTCGCTGGACGCAGGGAACACCACCTTTACCGGGGGGAGCGTGTTACCGCCGTCAACCCTGAAGTTCAGCGTGGAAGGCACCGACCCGACGATTTTCCAGTTTAAAGGCCAGCTTCACGCGGGCGCGATAGGTCCAGTACAGGTAAATGGCCGTTGGGACGGGATCCGTCTGCGCGGACAGGCCTGGTGGCCAAAACAATCGCTCACCGTATTCCAACCGCTCATCCCACCAGACTGGAAAATGAAGCTACGTGAAGGTGAACTGTATGCGCAGGTTGCGTTTTCGGCTGCCCCGGAACAGGGCTTTGAAGCGGGCGGCCATGGGGTATTAAAAGGCGGTAGCGCCTGGATGCCCGATAACCAAATTAATGGCGTCGATTTTGTGTTGCCTTTCCGGTTTAGTGAAGGCGCATGGCAACTGGGTACGCGTGGACCTATTTCACTGCGTGTTGCGGAAGTGGTGAATCAGGTGACGGTGAAAAATATCGCCGCCGATCTACAGGGGGCGTATCCCTGGAGTGAAGACAATCCGTTACTGTTAAGCGATGTCAGCGCCGAACTGCTGGGGGGCAAAGTCATCATGCAACAACTGCGGATGCCGCAGCACGATCCGGCATTATTACGGGTGCAGAATATCTCTTCCAGCGAGCTTATCAGCGCGGTTAATCCCAAACAATTCGCCATGTCTGGCCCGGTCAGCGGTGCGTTGCCGTTATGGCTGGATAACGAAAAGTGGATCATTAAAGACGGCTGGCTGACCAACCCGGGGCCTATGACGCTGCGTATTGATAAAGACACGGCGGATGCCGTCGTCAAAGATAATATGGCAGCCGGTGCGGCCATTAACTGGCTGCGTTATATGGAAATAAGCCATTCCTGGACGAAAATAAATTTGGATAATCTCGGTGTCTTAACCATGCAGGCAACCGTAACTGGCAATAGCCGGGTGGATGGCAAAGTGGGGACGGTTAATTTGAATTACACCCATGAGGAAAACGTCTTTACGCTATGGCGTAGTTTGCGTTTTGGCGACAATTTACAGGCATGGCTTGAACAAAATGCAGCGCTGCCGGAATCCCATTGCCCGGAAGGCAAGGAATGTGAGGAACAACAATGAAAACGATAGCTGCCATGCTGGGTCTGCTGGCTTCATCTCTGCTGATCGGCTGCACACCCAGAATCGAAGTGGCTGCGCCTAAAGAGCCGATCACTATTAATATGAACGTCAAAATCGAGCATGAGATCCATATCAAAGTCGATAAAGACGTTGAGAGCTTATTAAAATCGCGCAGCGATTTGTTCTGAGGTCACGATGAAAAAACAGCTTGCAGTGATCCTGGTGGCATTGAGTTTATTCAGTGGCAATGGGTGGGCATTGACCTTGAATGAAGCCAGATCCCAGGGGCGGGTGGGCGAAACGCTTAATGGTTATCTGGTGGCATTGCAAACCGACGCCGAAACGCAGGCGCTGGTGAGTGAGATTAATAAAGCACGCAGCGCCAGCTATCAGCAACTGGCTGAGAGCAATAACATTCCTCCAGATGAAGTGGCGAAAATGGCCGGACAAAAGCTGGTCGCTCGGGCTAAACCAGGGGAGTACGTCCAGGGCATCAATGGTAAGTGGTTGAGAAAATAATAAATCTTCTCTGCACACAACCGGAGAGGCACGACGCTGACTTATTCATCGACATCGCAATAGTTGCCACACGGAATCAAACTGAGGCTGATATAGTTCAACACCGGTCGCGTTGCGGAGTGAAATCATGTGGCTTTTCAAGTGGTATGTCTGGAATCGTTGGATATTCAAGCTGTTAAGCCGGGATGTTGCCGAGCCAGAACAATTTTTGCTGCATTGCTGGGAAGAGAATCTGGCGAAGTGCAGAGATTATGCAACCATCTGGCGTGATATTAACCGCATTCACGGCAAACAGGTGCAGGTAAAGAAGTAAATGCTGGAGAAACCCTCCCACCGGATGGTGAGAGGGTGAAGTATCAGGCAGCGACGACGCTGTCGATAGCGGCTTTCGCATCGGACTGCGCTTTGGACGCCACTTCCGGGCCGTACGCAATGCCTTCAGCAAAGACGACGTTCACGTCGGTGATGCCGATAAAGCCCAGGAATACGTTCAGATACGGCGTGATCAGGTCAGTCGGCGTATCTTTATGGATACCACCACGGCTGGTCAACACGACTGCGCGTTTACCCGTCACCAGACCTTCCGGACCTTTCTCGGTATAACGGAAAGTCACACCTGCACGGGCAATCAGATCGAAATAGTTTTTCAGCTGGGTTGGGATGTTGAAGTTATACATCGGCGCGGCGATAACAATCACATCATGCGCTTTCAGCTCAGCAATCAGCTCATCGGACAACGCCAGCGCTTCCTGCTGACGCGGTGTCAGCGGTGCATCGCTCGGGCGCAGCGCACCCACTAGTTCGCCATCCAGTACCGGAACAGGATTTGCAGCTAGGTCACGGACGGTGATTTCATCAGCGGAGTGCTTTTCACGCCACTGTTCAACAAAATAATCAGACAAC
The DNA here is from genome assembly GCF_018919545.1 of Citrobacter sp. S46_ASV_140. Classification (NCBI taxonomy): domain Bacteria; kingdom Pseudomonadati; phylum Pseudomonadota; class Gammaproteobacteria; order Enterobacterales; family Enterobacteriaceae; genus Citrobacter; species Citrobacter sp. S46_ASV_140. Next base: position 15,968 of record NZ_JAHLRC010000066.1, on the reverse strand, counting down.
TGACCAGACTGAGAGTACCCTGCCAGAATACTGGATTTAAGAACTAATACCTTGCTCATGGGTGTTTCCTTTTATGTGTTTGAAGGGGGAGTGCCCCGTTGCTTGTTGACACTTTATTCACAATCCTGTCGCAGTGATAGCGCAATATATCGAATCCTATGTTCGAAATTATTGAACAACACATGAAAAGCGCTGATGTGGTACTCTATACCTATCATCTAAAAGAGATTTAACCCGGCAGAGCACTGCCTTTTAACGCTATGACAGAACAACAAAAATTAACCTTCAACATGTTGCAGCAACAGCTGGATTCACTGATGCTGCGTGACAGAGAGCGTTTTGCCCGCCGCCTGCAGGGCGTGAAGAAGGTTAAAAATCCTGATGCACAACAGGCCATTTACCAGGAGATGGCAAAAGAGATTGATCACGCTGCAGGTAAAGTTGTGCTGCGTGAAGCCGCGCGTCCGGTCATCAGCTACCCGGAAAACCTGCCCGTCAGTCAGAAAAAACAGGATATTCTGGAAGCGATCCGCGATAACCAGGTGGTGATTGTCGCCGGGGAAACGGGGTCAGGGAAAACCACTCAGTTACCCAAAATCTGTATGGAGCTCGGGCGCGGGGTAAAAGGGCTGATCGGCCATACCCAGCCGCGTCGTCTGGCGGCGCGTACCGTGGCGAACCGTATTGCAGAAGAGCTGCAAACCGAGCCGGGCGGTTGTATCGGTTATAAAGTCCGTTTTAGCGATCATGTCAGCGACAACACCATGGTTAAGCTGATGACGGACGGTATCTTGCTGGCGGAAATCCAGCAGGATCGGCTGCTGATGCAGTACGACACCATCATCATCGATGAAGCGCATGAGCGCAGCCTGAATATCGATTTTCTGCTCGGCTATCTGAAAGAGCTTCTGCCGCGCCGTCCGGATCTAAAAATTATCATCACTTCGGCGACCATCGATCCGGAGCGTTTTTCAAAGCATTTCAATAATGCACCGATTATCGAAGTCTCTGGTCGAACCTATCCGGTGGAAGTTCGCTATCGTCCAATTGTTGAAGACGCAGATGACACCGAGCGTGACCAATTGCAGGCAATTTTTGATGCCGTAGATGAGTTAGGCCGTGAAAGTCAGGGCGACATTTTGATCTTCATGAGCGGCGAGCGCGAAATCCGCGATACCGCCGATGCGCTGAATAAGCTGGATTTGCGCCATACCGAAGTGCTACCGCTGTATGCGCGTCTTTCCAACAGCGAGCAGAATCGTGTGTTCCAGTCGCACAGCGGTCGCCGTATCGTGCTGGCGACCAACGTGGCGGAAACCTCGCTGACCGTTCCGGGGATCAAGTATGTGATTGATCCGGGTACTGCGCGTATCAGCCGTTACAGTTACCGCACCAAAGTTCAGCGCTTGCCGATTGAACCGGTGTCGCAGGCCTCTGCCAACCAGCGTAAAGGCCGTTGCGGTCGTGTTTCGGAGGGGATCTGTATTCGTCTGTATTCCGAAGACGATTTCCTGTCGCGCCCGGAGTTTACCGACCCGGAGATTCTGCGTACCAACCTGGCGTCCGTTATTTTGCAGATGACTGCCTTGGGGCTGGGCGATATCGCGGCGTTTCCGTTTGTTGAAGCGCCGGATAAACGTAACATTCAGGACGGTGTACGCCTGCTCGAAGAACTGGGGGCGATAACCACCGACGAACAGGCAACCGCTTACAAACTGACGCCATTGGGCCGTCAGCTCTCGCAACTGCCGGTGGATCCACGTCTGGCGCGCATGGTGCTGGAAGCGCAAAAACATGGCTGCGTACGTGAGGCGATGATTATCACCTCGGCGCTGTCTATTCAGGATCCGCGCGAGCGCCCGATGGACAAGCAGCAGGCCTCCGACGAGAAGCATCGCCGTTTCCACGACAAAGAGTCTGATTTCCTCGCATTTGTGAATCTGTGGAACTATCTCGGCGAGCAGCAGAAAGCGCTGTCGTCAAACCAGTTCCGTCGTCAGTGCAAACTTGATTTTCTGAACTACCTGCGCGTGCGTGAATGGCAGGATATCTACACGCAACTGCGTCAGGTGGTGAAAGAGTTAGGGATTCCTGTTAACAGCGAACCCGCTGAATACAGAGAGATCCACGTCGCGTTGCTGACCGGTTTACTGTCACATATCGGGATGAAAGATGCCGATAAACAGGAATTTACCGGGGCGCGTAACGCTCGCTTCTCGATCTTCCCAGGCTCTGGTCTATTTAAAAAACCGCCGAAGTGGACGATGGTAGCGGAACTGGTGGAAACCAGCCGCCTGTGGGGACGTATTGCTGCACGCATCGATCCTGAGTGGGTCGAACCGGTTGCCCAGCATCTGATCAAACGTTCATACAGTGAACCGCACTGGGAACGTGCTCAGGGCGCAGTGATGGCAACAGAAAAGGTTACCGTCTACGGTTTACCGATTGTTGCAGCCCGTAAGGTGAACTACAGCCAGATCGATCCCGCGTTGTCGCGAGAACTGTTCATCCGCCATGCGCTGGTGGAAGGCGACTGGCAAACGCGCCATGCATTTTTCCGTGACAATTTGAAGTTACGCGCTGAGGTGGAAGAGTTAGAGCACAAATCGCGCCGTCGCGACATTCTGGTTGATGATGAGACGCTATTTGAGTTTTACGACCAACGCATCAGCCATGATGTAGTCTCCGCGCGTCACTTTGACAGTTGGTGGAAAAAGATCAGCCGTGAAACGCCGGATCTGCTCAACTTTGAAAAGAGCATGCTCATCAAAGAGGGCGCGGAAAAAATCAGTAAGCTGGATTACCCGAACTTCTGGCATCAGGGCAATCTCAAACTACGGTTAAGTTACCAGTTCGAACCCGGGGCCGATGCGGACGGTGTGACCGTGCATATTCCGCTCCCGCTGCTCAATCAGATCGAAGAGAGCGGTTTTGAATGGCAAATTCCGGGGCTGCGCCGTGAACTGGTTATCGCCCTGATTAAGTCTCTGCCGAAACCGGTACGACGCAACTTTGTGCCCGCGCCAAACTATGCGGAAGCGTTTTTAGGCCGCGTCACGCCGCTGGAACTGCCGCTGCTGGACTCGCTGGAGCGTGAACTGCGCCGCATGACCGGCGTGACCGTTGACCGTGAAGACTGGCATTGGGATCAGGTGCCCGATCACCTAAAAATCACCTTCCGGGTAGTGGATGATAAGAACAAAAAGCTGCAGGAAGGACGTTCGCTGCAGGATCTGAAAGACGCACTGAAGGGTAAAGTTCAGGAAACATTGTCTGCGGTGGCGGATGACGGTATCGAACAGAGCGGGTTGCACATCTGGAGCTTCGGTCAGCTTCCGGAGAGTTACGAGCAAAAACGCGGTAACTATAAGGTAAAAGCCTGGCCAGCGCTGGTGGATGAGCGTGACAGCGTTGCCATCAAACTGTTTGATAACCCGCTGGAGCAACAGCAGGCGATGTGGTGCGGTTTACGCCGCCTGTTGTTGCTGAATATTCCTTCACCAATCAAATATTTGCATGAGAAACTGCCCAACAAAGCCAAGCTGGGGCTGTATTTTAACCCGTACGGTAAAGTGCTGGATTTGATTGACGACTGTATATCCTGTGGTGTGGATCAACTGATCGACGCCAACGGTGGTCCGGTGTGGACCGAAGAAGGCTTTGCGGCGCTGCATGAAAAAGTGCGGGCTGAACTGAACGATACGGTGGTGGATATTGCTAAGCAGGTCGAACAAATTCTGACCGCGGTGTTTAATATCAACAAACGTCTGAAAGGACGCGTGGATATGACCATGGCGCTGGGGCTTGCGGATATCAAATCGCAGATGGGCGGGCTGGTGTACCGTGGATTTGTTACCGGCAATGGTTTCAAGCGTCTGGGCGATACGCTGCGTTATTTGCAGGCTATCGAAAAGCGTCTGGAAAAACTGGCTATCGACCCGCATCGTGACCGTGCGCAGATGCTGAAAGTGGATAGCGTGCAGCAGGCCTGGCAGCAGTGGTTCAATAAACTGCCTCCCGCGCGCCGTGAAGATGACGATGTCAAAGAGATCCGCTGGATGATAGAAGAGCTGCGCGTCAGCTATTTTGCCCAGCAGCTTGGTACGCCGTATCCGATTTCCGATAAACGTATTTTGCAGGCGATGGAGCAGATTTCGGGATAAATCGGTACCAGACAGCATACCGGGTAAGGTGACGTCACCGCCCGGTATGCAACCCGATAAAGTATTAAGATCAGGAGTCATGAGTATGAGCCAGTTTCCGACACTTTCCGCAACCACGCTTGCGGCGATCAATACCGTAGGGCGATGGTTGGCGCAGAATGATTTTACGGGGAATATCACCGTTCAGTCAGATTGCGTGATTCTGGCAGGGAACGCGGTTATTCCGACCATCGACGCCGCCTGCCGGATCGCGAAAGAGCAACAGGTTCCCTTGTTGATTAGCGGTGGCATCGGTCACTCCACACGATTTCTGTATGACGCGATTGCAGAGCATCCTCGTTACAACATCATTCGTACCACCGGGCGCGCGGAAGCGGCGATCCTTGCCGATATCGCACATCAGTTCTGGCAAATCCCGGGGGAGAAGATTTGGGTGGAAGACCAGTCAACAAACTGCGGTGAGAATGCCCGTTTTAGCTGTGCATTATTGAATCAGGCGACGGAAAGTATTCATACCGTCATTGTGGTACAGGATCCCACTATGCAACGTCGCACGATGGCAACCTTTCAGCGCGTAACCCGCGATGAGCCGCATGCGCCGCGCTGGTTGAGTTTCCCTGGATTCATCCCTGAGCTGACCCAACAGCAAGACGGCGTGGATTTTGTGCCAGCAGCAGAAGGTTTGTGGTCAGTGGATCGCTATCTGTCTCTCATAACCGGTGAGCTTCCTCGCCTGCGTGATGATGCCACCGGTTATGGGCCGTGCGGCCGCGATTTTATCGCCCATGTTGATATTCCTCAGAACGTTGAGCAAGCCTGGCAGCAGTTGCAAAATGACATCGTGCTGACTGACTTACTGGAGAGCCGCTCTCTGTAATTCCTGTTGCCCGTTTGTCGGCGTTTTGCGGCAAACGGGCAAAAATCACACCTGTTTTTTCCCTTCATCATCACTTTGCCAGACGCTTTTATGAAGCCGCTCACAGAACAGCCACTCCAGCCATAATACGACCTGCATGATTGATATTAATTAACAATAGTTTTACTTGTTAAGAACAAATCAATCACAGGAGAGCCGCATGTCAGTACCCGTACAACATCCTATGTATATCGATGGGCAGTTTGTGACCTGGCACGATGATGCCTGGATTGATGTCGTCAATCCTGCCACGGAAGAGGTGATCTCGCGTATTCCCGATGGACGTGCCGAGGATGCGTGTAAAGCGATCGATGCTGCACAGCGCGCTCAGCCGCAATGGGAAGCGCTGCCCGCCATTGAACGGGCGAACTGGTTACGCAAAATTTCTGCGGGTATCCGTCAGCGAGCCAGTGAAATCAGTGCGCTGATTGTGGCGGAGGGTGGAAAAATACAGCAACTGGCTGAGGTCGAAGTCTCGTTTACCGCCGACTATATCGATTATATGGCGGAGTGGGCGCGTCGCTATGAAGGCGAGATCCTGCAAAGCGATCGTCCGGGCGAGAATATTCTGCTGTTTAAGCGCGCTTTGGGCGTGACTACGGGCATTCTGCCGTGGAACTTTCCATTTTTCCTGATTGCCCGCAAACTGGCTCCCGCACTGTTGACGGGTAATACCATTGTCATTAAGCCGAGTGAATTTACACCGAATAACGCCATCGCCTTTGCCAAAATTGTTGATGATATTGGCTTGCCGCGCGGCGTATTTAATCTGGTACTGGGACGTGGTGAAACGGTCGGTCAGGCGCTGGCCGCAAACCCGAAGGTGGCCATGGTGAGCATGACCGGTAGCGTCGGGGCGGGTGAGAAAATTATGGCTGCGGCGGCTAAAAATATCACCAAAGTTTGTCTGGAGTTGGGCGGCAAGGCCCCGGCTATCGTGATGGATGATGCCGATCTTGAACTGGCCGTAAAGGCAATTGTTGACTCGCGGGTGATCAACACCGGACAGGTATGCAACTGTGCCGAGCGCGTGTACGTTCAGAAAGGTATTTATGACCAATTCGTCAATCGTCTGGGCGAGGCGATGAAAGCCGTGCAGTTTGGCAATCCGGCTGAGCGTAATGATATTGCGATGGGGCCGCTGATTAACGCCGCTGCGCTGGAGCGTGTAGAGCAGAAAGTTGCACGAGCGGTGCAGGAAGGCGCCAGAGTGGTGCTGGGCGGTAAGGCCGTTTCCGGCAAAGGGTATTACTATCCACCGACGTTACTGTTAGACGTGCGCCAGGAGATGGCGATTATGCACGAGGAGACGTTTGGTCCAGTGCTGCCGGTAGTAGCGTTTGATACGCTGGAACAGGCGCTGACGATGGCCAATGACAGCGATTACGGTCTGACCTCATCGATCTATACGCAGAATCTGAATACGGCGATGAAGGCGATCAAAGGGCTGAAGTTTGGCGAAACCTATATTAATCGTGAAAACTTCGAGGCGATGCAGGGCTTTCATGCTGGCTGGCGCAAGTCCGGGATTGGCGGGGCTGACGGTAAACACGGTCTGAACGAATATCTGCAAACGCAGGTGGTGTATCTGCAGTCCTAAGTTTTCGCCGGGTGAGCCTGTATGCCACCCGGCGCAATTCTCACACTTTGCTGGCGATCCAGTTCATCATCAATTCCGGCCAGATGGCCAGCGGCAATCCCTGCGCATCGCGAATACCAAATCCGTGCTTACCGCGTTCAAACAGATGCATTTCGACCGAAACCCCTGGCCTACGTAGCGCATTAAAGAAGACCAGGCTGTTTTCCACCTTCACCGCCGGATCGTCAATGGCGTGTAGCAAGAACGTCGGCGGCGTTGTGTTATCCACTCGCTCTTCAAGAGAATAGCGCTGCAGGTCTTCCTTTTCGGGCGTTGCGCCAACCAGCTCAAGGCGAGAGCCTGGGTGACCGATATCTTCGCGCAGGGTGATCACCGGGTACACCAGCGCCATAAAAGCAGGGCGCGCAGATTGTTCGTCTATGCTATCAATCGGCGTATAAACCGATTCGTCAAACCGGGTTCCCAGACTGGCGGCCACGTGTCCCCCGGAGGAGAAGCCCAACACGCCGATACGGTCAGGGTTGATTTTCCATTCATGAGCGTTGGCGCGAATGTAGCGCATGGCGCGTTGGGCATCGGCCAGCGGCGCATTTGCGCCTTCCTCGTGACCATCGCCCGGCATGCGGTAGGTCATCACAAACAGGGTATAACCGTGAGCGTTAAAGAACGGTGCCAGTGCGCTGCCTTCTTTATCCATCACCACGCGACGATAAGAGCCGCCAGGGGTAACAAGGATCCCTGTGCCGTTAGGTTTTGCAGGGGCGTAAACGGTAATTTCTGGTGCACGAATGCCGGTTACCGCACGATCATAAGCAGACGTTCCGGTATGCCGGGGTTCAGGCGTGAATACCGCATCGCTGTTTTTTGCTCCGGGGGCTTCACCCTGCGGCCAGCATGAGAAGGTGGCCGCGTGGGCAACGGCTTGCTCCATCATGTTTTCTAACGCTTCACGACTCAGTGCTTCCATTACTATGCTCCCTCATTGGCAAAGGTTAGCTATAACATAGTTAATGAATTGAAAACGGGGAGAGACTCACGACGTATTGAATTCGCGGGAAATGAAAGACGGTGGAGGCGAATCTCCGCCGGAAGGCGAGAGCTTGATAAATTTATCCCGCGTACGAATAAGCCGGGTGAGCAAAAGTTAATGAATTTTTAACAAAAGCCCGTTATGGTGACGCATTATTATTTTTATTCAGGAAGTGTTATGGGGAATAAGTATTCTGGCCTGCAAATTGGCATTCACTGGCTGGTCTTTTTGTTGGTCATTGTGGCCTACAGCGCTATGGAGTTTCGCGGATTTTTCCCGCGCAGCTATCGTCCCTTATTTAACATGGTGCACGTATCCTGTGGCATCACTATTTTAACGCTGATGGTGGCGCGTCTGCTGGTCAGGCTAAAATATCCGGCACCGCCGATTGTGCCAAAACCGAAGCCGATGATGACCGGAATGGCGCATCTGGGGCATCTGGTTATCTATCTGCTGTTTATTGTTCTGCCGATTATTGGACTGGTGATGATGTACAACCGGGGTAACCCGTGGATTGCATTCGGCATCGTTATGCCGCATGCGGCAGAGGCCAATTTTGATGTAGTGGATATGCTGAAGTCCTGGCACGTGACGCTGGCAAATCTGGGCTATTTTGTTATTGCTCTGCATGCCGCTGCGGCTCTGATGCACCACTATTTCTGGAAGGACAATACGCTGCTGCGCATGATGCCGCGAAAACGCTCCTGATGTAATGCCCCGCAAATGCGGGGTATTTTTTTAGCCGATTATTTTTCCAGACATCATAAAAACTTACCGACAAGATGGTTAAACAACGTCCAGTTCATCACACTCGCTACTTGATTGCTGCTCTTATTAAAACTACTGTATATAAATACAGTAAATGAGAGGCAGATTATTATGTTGTTTTTCCAGCCTGCGGAACGCCGCGAAATTAAACACTTTCCGTTATTTAGCGATCTTGTGCCCTGCGGTTTTCCATCTCCTGCACAGGACTACGTTGAGAAACGTATCGACCTCAATGACCTGCTGGTACGGCATCCCAGCGCAACCTATTTTGTTAAATCATCTGGCGACTCTATGAGGGGAGCAGGGATCGGCGAGGGCGATTTACTGATTGTCGACAGCGCCAGAAAACCTGCCCATGGAGACATCGTTATTGCCGCCGTTGAGGGCGAATTCACCGTTAAACGCCTGCAATTACATCCGGTTGTGATGCTGAAACCAGAGAACAGCGCCTACGCGCCGATCATGATTAGCAGCGAGGACACGCTGGATATATTTGGCGTGGTGACATTTATCATTAAAGCAGCGGGCTGATGATGTTTGCACTGGTGGATGTTAACGCGTTTTATGCCAGCTGTGAGTCGGCATTCCGGCCTGATCTGAAAGGGAAGCCCGTTGTCGTTCTTTCAAACAACGATGGCTGCGTTATTGCCAGCAGCGTAGAGGCAAAGGCGCTTGGCGTTAATATGGGCGCTCCGTACTTCAAACAGAAAGATCTGTTCAGGCGCTATGGCGTGTTCTGTTTTAGTTCGAACTACGAACTGTATGCGGATATGAGCAGCAGGGTGATGTCGATTCTGGAGGAGTTATCGCCACGCGTGGAGATATACAGTATTGATGAAGCCTTTTGTGATTTAACGGGCGTGCGAAACTGCAGGGATCTTACGGATTTTGGTCAGGAAATCAGAGCAACCATTTTGCAGAAAACACGTCTCACGGTTGGGGTCGGTATCGCTCAGACCAAAACCCTGGCCAAACTGGCAAACCATGCGGCCAAAAAGTGGCAGGAACAGACGGGCGGAGTCGTGGATCTCTCAAATATTGAACGCCAGCGTAAGCTGATGGCAGCACTCCCGGTTGATGAAGTCTGGGGCATCGGACGCCGTATCGGCAAAAAACTGGACGTTATGGGCATTAAAACGGTTCTCGACCTGGCGGATACCGATATTCGCTTCATTCGTAAACATTTCAGCGTCGTGCTTGAGCGAACCGTCCGGGAATTGCGCGGTGAGCCTTGTCTGGCGCTGGAAGAGTTTGCGCCGGATAAGCAGGAAATTATCTGCTCAAGATCGTTTGGTGAAAAACTCACGGATTACAACGCCATGAGAGAGGCCATTTGCACCTATGCTTCACGTGCTGCGGAAAAGCTGCGCAGAGAACACCAGTACTGCCGGTTTATCTCTACGTTTATCAAAACCAGTCCGTTTGCCCTGAATGAACCTTATTACGGTAACAGCGCATCGATAAAACTGCTGACGCCAACTCAGGATAGCCGGGACATTATTACAGCAGCCACGCGCAGCCTGGACGCCGTTTGGCGAGAGGGGCTACGTTATCAAAAAGCGGGCGTTATGCTGGGGGATTTTTTTAGCTCTGGCGTTGCACAGCTGAATCTTTTTGATAATAACGCCCCGCGGCGTAACAGCGATAAATTGATGGACCTACTGGATACTCTTAATGCTGAAAAGGGGAAAGGAACGCTCTACTTTGCCGGGCAAGGGATACAGCAGCCGTGGGCGATGAAGCGAGACATGCTTTCACCACGTTATACAACGAGATACAGTGATTTGCTGCGGGTAAATTGATAGCCAAACAAGGCTTCCGCCCACCTTATTTATACCGGATCAATTATCCTTTCAATGACAGGACGTTGTAAATTGCCAACGATTCCATAACCTTGGATACCTTTCCAGTGCGGCTAAATTAGCGCTCCTTTAATACTTCGATAAGAGACAAAGTTGATATTCAAAAAGTTGGATTGTTGTGAACTCAGGAGTAGGATTATTTCTATCTGATAGAACCAGTTATCGAACTGGCTTATACGAGTTGTTTGTTTTTCACTTACGAAAAGGTGGTGCTGGTAATGAGTACATTCATCATTCGTTTATTATTTTTTTCTCTCTTATGCGGTTCTTTCTCAATACATGCTGAAGAGCAGAACGGTATGAAACTTGAGCGGGTTGTGATAGTGAGCCGTCATGGAGTAAGAGCACCTACGAAGTTCACTCCAATAATGAAAGATGTTACACCCGATCAATGGCCACAATGGGATGTGCCGTTAGGATGGCTAACGCCTCGTGGGGGAGAACTTGTTTCTGAATTAGGTCAGTATCAACGTTTATGGTTCACGAGCAAAGGTCTGTTGAATAATCAAACGTGCCCATCTCCAGGGCAGGTTGCTGTTATTGCAGACACGGATCAACGCACCCGTAAAACGGGTGAGGCGTTTCTGGTTGGGTTAGCACCAAAATGTCAAATTCAAGTGCATTATCAGAAGGATGAAGAAAAAACTGATCCTCTTTTTAATCCGGTAAAAATGGGGAAATGTTCGTTTAACACATTGAAGGTTAAAAACGCTATTCTGGAACGGGCCGGAGGAAATATTGAACTGTATACCCAACGCTATCAATCTTCGTTTCGGACCCTGGAAAATGTTTTAAATTTCTCACAATCGGAGACATGTAAGACTACAGAGAAGTCTACGAAATGCACATTACCAGAGGCTTTACCGTCTGAACTTAAGGTAACTCCTGACAATGTATCATTACCTGGTGCCTGGAGTCTTTCTTCCACGCTGACTGAGATATTTCTGTTGCAAGAGGCCCAGGGAATGCCACAGGTAGCCTGGGGGCGTATTACGGGAGAAAAAGAATGGAGAGATTTGTTAAGTCTGCATAACGCTCAGTTTGATCTTTTGCAAAGAACTCCAGAAGTTGCCCGTAGTAGAGCCACACCATTACTCGATATGATAGACACTGCATTATTGACAAATGGTACAACAGAAAACAGGTATGGCATAAAATTACCCGTATCTCTGTTGTTTATTGCTGGTCATGATACCAATCTTGCAAATTTAAGCGGGGCTTTAGATCTTAACTGGTCGCTGCCCGGTCAACCCGATAATACCCCTCCTGGTGGGGAGCTTGTATTCGAAAAGTGGAAAAGAACCAGTGATAATACGGATTGGGTTCAGGTTTCATTTGTTTATCAGACGCTGAGAGATATGAGGGATATACAACCGTTATCGTTAGAAAAACCTGCCGGCAAAGTTGATTTAAAATTAATTGCATGTGAAGAGAAAAATAGTCAGGGAATGTGTTCGTTAAAAAGTTTTTCCAGACTCATTAAGGAAATTCGCGTGCCAGAGTGTGCAGTTACGGAATAAGTAACTAATTATTATATATATAGCGTATTAAAAAATAGAAACCCCCGGTTTGTAGTCGGGGGTATTCGTATTGATCATAATTACATGAGTCTTTCAATTGCCTGTTCTTTGCGAGTGACAATCCAGTTACGCTGCTCCAGAAAAAATCCGGACTGTTCAGCGATGCAGAATCCATCGACAAAGCGCTCGGTGTTGCGGCTCTAAAACCGCTTTACACGGTGATATGTCTAAATGTGCTGTTTGTGCAACTCATTAAAGAATAACAAGTTATTAATTTTACAATTAGTTAAAAAGACTGATAGTATACCCCCCTATAGTATTTGGAGGGCGTATGCCGCATTCACCCGAAGATAAAAAACGCATTCTCACCCGTGTACGCCGTATTCGCGGTCAGGTTGATGCGCTTGAGCGCGCGCTGGAGTCCGGCGAGCCGTGTTTGGCTATCCTGCAACAAATTGCCGCCGTGCGCGGCGCATCCAATGGCCTGATGGGCGAAATGGTTGAGATCCACCTGAAAGACGAACTGGTCAGCGGGGAAACAACCCCAGACCAGCGTGCCGTGCGCATGGCTGAAATCGGCCATCTTCTGCGTGCTTATCTAAAATAACACCATCACCTCGCAATAATGGGAAGAGACAAATGAAATCACGTGCAGCAGTTGCATTCGGCCCTGGCCAACCGTTAAAAATTGTCGAAATCGATGTCGCACCGCCAAAGAAAGGTGAAGTGCTGGTTAAAATTACCCACACCGGCGTGTGCCATACTGATGCTTTTACGCTCTCAGGCGACGATCCGGAAGGGGTTTTCCCGGCGGTGCTCGGCCATGAAGGTGGCGGCATTGTGGTTGAAGTGGGTGAAGGCGTTACCAGCCTGAAACCGGGCGATCATGTGATCCCGCTATACACCGCAGAATGTGGCGAGTGTAAGTTCTGTAAATCGGGTAAAACTAACCTGTGTCAGGCCGTGCGTGCGACCCAGGGCAAAGGTCTGATGCCGGATGGCACCACCCGTTTCTCGTATAACGGCGAGCCGATTTATCACTATATGGGCACCAGCACCTTCAGCGAATACACCGTTTGCGCGGAGATCTCTCTGGCGAAGGTTAACCCGCAGGCTCCGCTGGACAAAGTGTGTCTGCTGGGGTGTGGCGTGACCACCGGTATCGGAGCGGTCCATAACACCGCAAAAGTGAAAGAAGGTGATACCGTCGCCGTATTTGGTCTGGGTGGTATTGGCCTGGCGGTGATTCAGGGCGCGGCGCAGGCGAAAGCCGGGCGTATTCTGGCCGTTGATACCAATCCGGAAAAATTTACGCTGGCAGGTGAAATGGGCGCGACCGATTTCATCAATCCGAAGGATTACGACAAACCGATTCAGGATGTGATTGTCGAGCTTACCGATGGCGGCGTGGACTTTAGTTTCGAATGTATCGGTAACGTTAACGTGATGCGCGCTGCGCTGGAATGCTGCCATAAAGGATGGGGCGAAAGCATCATTATTGGCGTGGCAGGAGCCGGACAAGAGATCAAAACGCGTCCGTTCCAGTTAGTTACCGGGCGTGTCTGGCGCGGTTCCGCGTTTGGCGGCGTGAAGGGGCGTACTCAGCTTCCTGGTATGGTTGAAGATGCGATGAGCGGGAAAATTCAGTTAGATCCGTTTATTACCCACCGTTTACCGCTGGAGCAGATTAACGACGCGTTCGATTTAATGCATCAGGGTAAATCCATCCGTACCGTTATCCACTTTGGCGATAACTAATTCATTGGCCAGCGGATTTCACCGCTGGCACTTTCCTGAATTTTTTTGAATTATGTTGTGAAAGTGTGACGAATCCGGCGCTTTTCACGGTAAGTAAACTTCCCGGATTGCCGATGACTATCTAACGGGCGTGTTTTCACGCATAAACCCTACAAGAGAGTCGACGGTCATGGACAACACTACATCGATGCAAGCCCAGCATAAACTGGGCTTTCTGCATCAAATCCGGCTGGTTCCGCTGTTTTCCTCCATTCTCGGTGGCATCCTTCTGCTGTTCGCCTTAAGTTCCGGGCTGGCAAGCTATTTTCTTATGCAGGCCGATCGCGATCAGCGCGACGTAACCGATGAGATTCAGGTCAGGATGGGGTTATCTAACAGCTCTAACCACTTGCGTACCGCGCGTATCAACATGATCCACGCCGGCGCGGCGAGCCGTATTGCCGAAATGGATGACATGAAGGCCAATATCGCCGAGGCAGAAAAACGGATTAAGCAGTCGCAGGACGGTTTCAATGCTTATATGTCACGCGCGGTAAAAACGTCTGCCGATGAAGCGTTAGACGCTGAACTGAGCGCCAGCTTCAAAGCCTATACCGACGGCTTACAGCCGATGCTGAAGTACGCTAAAAACGGCATGTTTGAAGCGATCATCAACCATGAAAATGAACAGGCCAGACCGCTGGACTCTGCTTACAACAAGGTGCTGTTAAAGGCGATCGACATTCGTACCACCAGGGCGAATCAGTTAAGCGAACAGGCGCATCAGCGTACACAGCTTGGTATGGCTTTTATGCTGGGCGCATTTGTTCTTGCGCTGGCGCTGACCGTGATGACGTTCATTGTTCTGCGCCGTACCGTCATTCATCCTCTGTTGCGTGCCGCCCAGCGTATTGAGCAAATTTCAGCGGGGGATCTCACCATGCCGGAGGAACCGACCGGGCGCAGCGAAATTGGTCGCCTGAGCCGCCATCTGCAAACAATGCAACGTTCGCTGGGGAAAACGGTAGGCACGGTGCGTCAGGGCGCGGAAGAGATTTATCGCGGTACCAGTGAGATTTCGGCGGGGAACACCGATCTGTCTTCACGTACCGAACAACAGGCTGCGGCGATTGAACAAACGGCGGCCAGCATGGAAGAGTTGACGGCGACGGTGAAGCAAAACGCCGACAACGCGCATCATGCGAGCAAGCTGGCAGAAGATGCCTCCGGCAAGGCCAGTCGGGGCGGTCAGATGGTTTCTGGCGTGGTCAAAACCATGGGCAATATCTCAACGAGTTCGAAGAAAATCTCCGAAATCACAGCCGTTATTAACAGCATTGCTTTCCAGACCAATATTCTGGCGCTGAACGCAGCGGTTGAAGCGGCGCGGGCAGGAGAGCAGGGCCGTGGGTTTGCCGTGGTTGCCAGTGAGGTGCGCACATTGGCAAGCCGCAGCGCTCAGGCGGCAAAAGAGATTGAAGGATTGATCAGCGAATCAGTCCGACTGATTGACCAGGGCTCCGGAGAAGTGGTCGCTGCGGGCAATACGATGACGGATATTGTCGATGCGGTAAAACGCGTCACCGACATTATGCTGGAAATTGCGGCGGCCTCTGATGAGCAGAGCCGGGGTATCGTCCAGGTGAGTCAGGCAATTTCAGAAATGGATAAGGTAACGCAGCAAAATGCCTCGCTGGTTGAAGAAGCCTCTGCCGCAGCGGCATCGCTGGAAGAGCAGGCGGCGCGCTTAACGGAAGCTGTTGGCACATTCCGTTTAACAGGGACAAGTGCTATTAAACGCGCGCCTGTGACGACAAAGCCTGACCATTCACGTCCGCAGGCGGCAACTGCCAGTGGCGATAACTGGGAAACGTTTTAACAATAAAATCAATTAAGGGACCTGATGGTCCCTTAATTTTTGGCATCAAAACGGTACAGTTTTGCGTATTGCGGCGATCAGGATCTGCGCGGCCTGAGAGAGTTGCACATCGACACGGGTAAGAATGCCGATGGGTTCACCCGCACCGTGGGTGGGTATCGGCAACGACACCAGCGTCGCCTTGCGTAAATCTTCTCTAACCGCGCCTGAAGGGACAAACCACACATAGTCGTAATCGACCGTCAGTTGGCGGGAGAGTGATGCTGACAGCGTTTCAATACAGCCCGGCGGCATTTTGCAGCCCTGACTTTGCAACAACGCCTCTGCGTGCTGGCGAGGGGCGGTTCCTTTTGGTGAAACCACCACCGGCCACTCCATCACCCGACTCAGCGTGATGGTTTCCTGTAACAACGGGTGGTTAGGGCGCACGACCAGTTTGAGCGATTCCAGAAATAACAACTCGTAGTTCAGACCAACCATCAATTCCGGATCG